>JBILIE010000240.1:0-2809 GCA_044350115.1 Rickettsiales bacterium | reverse complement strand
TAACCATCATGCACCCCAGCAGGTAAACGCCAAGTCGCTTAATGTGATAGTTTGTATTCATTATTTGAGCCATTCAAAATTAAGCGGATTGATTAAGCGCTTGGAGCATTTGATCGGAAGCGCTAATCACTTTAGAATTCATCTCGTAAGCACGCTGTGCGACAATCAATTGCGTTACTTCAGTCACGGGGTCAACATTAGATTGCTCTAATTGGCCTTGTCCAAGATTACCAAACCCTTCCTGTCCTGCTAAGCCGAGCAATACGTTGCCCGAAGCAGCGGTTTCGCGATACAGGTTATCACCAATTGCTTCCAGACCTGCAGGGTTGATGAAGTTGGCCATATCGAATTGCCCAAGTGTTTGAGGCTCAATCTGACCATCGAGTGTCACCTGCACTAATCCCTCATTATTAATGGAAATATCAATGGCTTCTTCTGGAACGGTGATGCCGGGCGAAACCAAGTAGCCATCTACCGTTACAATTTCACCTTGTGGGCTGAGCTGGAAAGATCCATTGCGCGTATAGGTGAATTCGCCGTCTGGCATTTGCACTTGAAAGAAGCCGCGACCTTTAACGGCAATATCCAGCGGGTTGTCGGTGACGTTGATGGTGCCTTGTTCGTGGCTGCGGTTGACACCCCCTGTTTTAACGCCAAGACCCAGCTGCACACCAGTTGGCACAATGGTTCCTACATCGGAGGAGTTAGTGCCCACGCGGCGCTGGCTTTCATAAAGCAGATCCTGAAATTGTGGAGTGTTGCGTTTATAGCCACCTGTCGTCATGTTCGCGAGGTTGTGCGAAATAACATCAACGTGGGTTTGCTGTGCTTGCATGCCTGTGGCGGCAATATCGAGTGATCTCATCATAAAAAAGGCCCCTTAGTTATTTGTTTTTATTAGCTTTGTTTGGTCCATGTGCTGGATGCTTTGCGCTGCAAATCATACATCACCTCGATCAATTTTGCGGTATTGGTGCTACTGCGCGAAAGCTCTGTTAATTTCACCAGTTCGACGACTGGCTGCACGTTTGAGTTTTCTAAAACACCATTAACAACCACAGCGGTATCGGCGGGCTGTGGTGGAGTTTTGCTGCTGTAGAGCGTGCTATTAAGGCGCTCCAATTCTTGATCATTAGCAAATTTGACGACGGCAAGAGAGCTGCGTTCTTCGCCGTTGACTACGATAGCACCAGTGGACAGCACTTTGATTTCACGATCTTCTTCTTCAAACTGGATTTGCTGATTGCCTGTATCGAGCACAGGGAAGCCATCTTGAGTGACCATCACTCCCTGACCATCCAGCTGAAAATTGCCCGAACGTGTGTAGCGGTTGCCTTGTGGGGTTTGTACGGTAAAATAACCCTCACCCTGAATGGCAACATCCAGCGCGTTGCCAGTAATGTGCATGCCGCCTGCGCGAGTATCGCGATACGAAGAAATGTCCTGTGTGAAGGCCATTTTGTGCTTGTTGCCATCATTTACCAGATAATCAGTAAACATCATTTCTTCTGCCTGATAGCCACTTGTATTCACGTTAGCCACGTTGTTAGCGGTAACGTTCAAGTCGCGGAAAAGCGCGGTTTGACGAGAAAGCGCAATATAAATGCCGTTGTCCATGGTTTCTGTGCCGTTGATTATTATTGTTGAGTGATTTGGATTACGAAGAAAAACTATCGAAGAACTACTATGCAGGAAGCGTGCCAACTCTTTTGGACGATAAATACTCGATCAGATAACTAGTGCTACATTGTCACAGATTAAAAACTTCGATATGTAGGCAAATTTTGCTTATTGCTTGAGAAAGTGGCTGGCTGTATGGTCTTCTAATCATGTTGTAGTGCTTATTAGCAGTCAAAAAAATATCAAAAACAGGGCAAATCATGGCAAAAGATAAAGAAGAACTTGACGAATCTGATGCTTCGGAAGATGCAGGCACTAAAGGGAAAAAGGGCATTATTATTGTCGCGGCAGTTGTGTTGCTGTTGTTAATCGGCGGTGCGGCGGCTTACTTCCTTGTATTTGCGAAAGACGAACCTAAAAAAGCCAAGGCAGATACCGAGGTAGAAGAATCGATTGAAGAAGGTGGTGAGGAGCATGGAGAAGGCGGCGAAAAAGGCGGGAAAGTAGAAAAATATACAGGCCCCATCTATTTCGAGATGCCAGAATTCTTGGTGAATTTAAATACGGCAGGCAAGCAGGTGAGCTTTCTGAAAATGAAAGTGACATTGGAGCTTAAGAAAAAAGCCGATCTCAAAATTGTTGAAGGCTTTATGCCGCGTATTACGGATAGTTTTAATACTTATCTGCGTGAGTTGCGCCCCACCGATTTGGCGGGTTCTGCGGGGATGTATCGCTTGAGGGAAGAACTTTTGCTGCGTATCAATCAGGCAATTGCTCCCGCAAAGGTAGAAAATATCTTGTTCAAAGAAGTGATAATTCAGTAGCTTGAGCTAGATGGCGCAGTTCTTGCTGTGCTAAGTATCTAGATAGGCTGACGATAGCACTCACTAATAACTCAGGTTCAGATTATGGCTGATGAAGATATGACAGATGACGCCGCCGCAGAGTGGGCGTCGATGTTGGACGAGACTCCGAGCGAGAGTAAGGGTGCGGGCAATGCTGCACCAGCGGCGGAAGCACAGCCAGCTCGCGTGCTTAATCAGGACGAGATTGACCTTCTTTTAGGCTTTGATTCTCACGAAGCCGTGGTGGATAAAACGACGGGTATCCATGCCATTCTCGACAAAGCGTTAATGGCTTACGAGAAAATGCCAATGTTGGAGGTGGTGTTTGACCGCATGGTGCGTCA
>JBILIE010000269.1:0-2823 GCA_044350115.1 Rickettsiales bacterium | reverse complement strand
CTGTGCTTTCCGCTGGAATTAACATTTGCATAAAGTTTTTAAAGCCTTGACTAGCTCTTGAAAGCTCCTCGCCAGTTTGCTTTGGGAATACGGAACGAAAGGCCATCCTAAGTGGATCGAGTACGCCTTTCAAAGCGGCAATGCCAGATATGAATCCACCAATTAAGTTATCTCTAAATCCACCTGTTGCCGTAGCAGCATTTGCGTCTGCTATTAGTGTGTTTCTTGCGTCGGCTGAATTTTTAACAATGTCCCCAACAAACATATTTATGCCAGTAAACAGAGTCTTAGCTTGTTCAAAATCACCAATAACTAAGCTCGCTGTCTTTGACCAACCGGAGCCAATGGCTTCTTTAATCGTTCCCTTTAACTGAGTAAACGTTTTTACTTCTTGAGTTGCTTTTCTACCAATTTCTTGAAGTTTTAAAATCTCTTCAATTTGAGTATCAGTGTAGCCTTGGCTTTTTAACTGTACTGCATCAACATCGTTTGTAAAACTTGCTAGCGTTGTTGATAGAACGTCACTAGTTATCCATCCGTCTTTTAGGGATTCTTTAAAGCCTCCAGTAGCTACTTTCCACTCCTCAAATGTCCGATCTAATGGAACATCACCTAATTTTCCAGCAGCTTTTGCGGTTTCAAAAAGTTGCTTTTGAAATATCTCGCCGCCCATTCCGGCATTTACAACCGAATTCCAATCTTGAGCTTTTAGTGTTCCTGCGGACATAGCTTGAGAAAGCTGATACATTGCCGTTGATGCTTGCTCAGAATTAGAGCCAGAAATAGCAGCAAGAGTAGCAACACCTTTAATTGATTTAGTTGCTGTATCTAGATCAACGCCAGCGGCAGTAAATGTACCAACGTTTTTTGCCATCTCAGAAAAGTTATAAATAGTTTGATCCGAGAAGGTGTTCATTTCCTCAAGCGAGGCATTAACTTCGTCAAGGCGAGTTCCCTTAGAAGCGGTGTTAGCCATAATAGTTTGAACAGAGTTCATGTTGGTTTCGTATTCGTTGAAACCCTGCATAATTGGATCTATGGCAAGACCTTTAACAAACGTGCCCGCGGCTCTAATACCTTGGGTTGCTAGCTGACTAATAACACCAGTTACTACAGTACCAAACGCCAACCACTTTGCACTGTGTGAATCAAGTGACGCAATAAGACCGTCAGTTCTAAAGTTTGATATGCTATCTTTTACACCAGAAAGACTATTTTTTACGCTATCAAAATTTAAGCTAGCTTTTAGTTTATCGACAGCATTTATTGTTTCTGCAGTTTTAGCTTTAAACTGGCCGTTATCAAACGACATTTTTACTACGCGATTATCTACTCCACTCATGCTGTCACCTTCTTCCATATGTCTGCTGCTATTTTATCGAATATAGGACGAATCACGGGATTGATGTAGTCTCTTCCGGATATGTACCCCCCCGATTTGGTCGCATGACCGTACTGGATGAGGATTGCGACACTGGTGCCGTCATTGACATTCGTGTTGTACCACTCGATCCCGGGATTCGTCCTGCTGCGAATAACCTTATAACCCCAAGACTGTGCGGTTTTACCGCTGTCCCGTGGCGTATTATCCGCAAGAGCTTGTACTCCTGCTTTACCATAACTGTCGAGGTTCGCGAAAAAACTGTCGTTAGCGACGTTCTTAAGAAATCGCTCAGTATTACTAAAATCACCAGATTGCGAAAATGTAAGCATACGAACCTCTCTTTGGTTATGGTTAAGCCCCTATTCTACTTAGGGCAACTGAACCGGTCATGTTTTGCCAAATTCCAGTAAAATGGTATATTTGAATTTCAATGTACTGGGATTGATTAAGATATAGGTTTACGGTGTTGGACATAGAAAAGTTTGTAAATGGACTCGTGGGATCCATCTGAAAGCGTTCAACTTCTGCGTTATTTTTTCTAACCATTACCATTCTTGTGCCACCGCGTTCCCGTGGAGTCACACCTAGTTCAGGAACAAATGTAAGATTTATTACTAACTGATACAAACCAGTTGATCCCGTAGGTACTGTAAGCCTAGATGGGTTTGTATCCATGCTATGCATGGCTCCATTATCCCAAGATTCGCTATCCCAAGACGAAATGGTGGTGTATGTATTATGGGCTATACCAAATGGGGTCGTCCTATTTACTCTGACGTTGCGTGGGTTGGATTGCGGATAGATTGCAGCAGCAATTTTGGCATCGACTTCCGCTTCAGTAATGTCTCCCGGCAAACCTTGAGGCCCGGCCGGACCAATAACCGAACCGGCATTAACGGCGGCTCCTACCGGGTAGTTTTTTGGGTATAGAAATAGGTTTCCACTAACAACTTCGCCGTCAACAATTGCTGCATCTTCAATTTGCTTCATTCTTTCGGCTGTATAACCTGTAATCGTTGCCATTTATTTCTCCTTTAAATTGTGTCAGAAAGTAAATACGTATTTGCGTCTAAAGTAGTTGCGTTTGCATTATAAATTGTAAACATACCATTAACAACGGAAATAAATTCTTCGTCTGCAGAGACACGCCAAGTGCCATCTTTATTGTCGATAATTTTAATTGTTACAATCTCTTTAATGTCTTTAGTGTCGGAAAGAAGGTAGGTATTGTCGTCTATATAAATTAAGTTTGCGCCTTCAATTCTAAACTGATCTCCTGGAAGTGTAAAAATGTAACCGGAATAATCTGAGCTCGCACTCCACATTCCATTACCATGATCCGTAATTTTGACTCTAAACCAATTGTTTATTTTATTAACAAGTTCATCCATTGGGATGAGACTTGCGTCGGCTACTGTTCCTCCGTATAAAATTTGCTC
>JBILIE010000055.1:0-8330 GCA_044350115.1 Rickettsiales bacterium | reverse complement strand
GAATTAGGCGTAAAAATGTGCTAAACTGCCGCGCACAACATGAAAAACACTGACGCTAAAAAATCCGCCAGTAATACGCCCCAATCAAAGGTGAAGACGATGGTCGATCCTAAGCGCGCGCAGGCGCTCAGGGCGAATTTGTTGCGGCGTAAAGCGGCGGCGCGACCCAAACAGGGTGAGGGCGCATGACCAAACACCCCGAAACCAAAAAAGAAAAACAACGCAAAAAGAACCGCAAAAATTGGGAATTGTTTCTGCATTTTGACCGCTTCCGCGACAATGTCGATATTGCAGCACCTGAATTTAAGCCGCCGCCACCGCCGCCAGAAAAATCGAAAGAGGACAAGCAGCAGGAAATTTGGAGCGCTAAACTGCATGAGGTCAAAAACCTCAATACAGGCCGCCGCGAAGCCGCTAAAGAACGTTGGAACCGCTTTGCCGCCACCAGCGATGCGGGATCAAGAGGGCGTTAGGCGAAATATTAAAATTCTTTCAGGATGTGGCGGTTGACATCCACGCCAAAAGGTCGCAAATTCAGCGCCAATTATCCACCCTTCTATAGGAAAATCTTACATGTCGATCGAAGTTAAAGTCCCGTCTCTTGGTGAATCTGTCAGCGAAGCCACCGTGGCGAACTGGTTTGTGCAGGAAGGCGGCGCGGTGACGCTCGATCAGCCTATCTGCGAATTAGAAACCGATAAAGTGACGCTGGAAGTTAATGCGGCAGCAACGGGCGTGCTTAAATCGATTGCCGCGAAAGTGGGCGCGAAAGTAGAACCGGGTGCGTTGCTGGGTGTGATTGAAGCAGGTGCGGCGGGTGCGGTAGTAGCAGCGCCGAAAGCGGCAGCTCCTGCTCCTGTGGCAGCCCCTGCGCCAGTCGCAGCCGTGACGCAAGAGCCTCCCGCAGTGCGTAAAATCGCGGCAGAACAAGGCCTTAATCTAGTGAATATCCCCGCAACGGGCAAAGACGGTCGCCATACGAAAGGTGATTTGATTGCGCCAGCGGCTCCTGTGGCGGCACCCGCTATGCCCCGCGCCGAGGGCAAACGCGAAGAACGCGTGAAAATGACGAAACTGCGCCAAGCGATTGCGCGCCGTTTGAAAGAATCGCAAAACACTGCCGCGATTCTCACCACTTTCAACGAAGTGGATATGACCCGCGTGATTGCGTTGCGTAATGATCATAAAGAAGCGTTTGAGAAAAAGTTCGGCATTCGTTTGGGCTTTATGGGCTTGTTTGTAAAAGCTGCGACGCAAGCGCTGAAAGAAATCCCCGAAGTCAACGCGCATATCGAAGGTGACGAAATCGTCTATAAAAACTATTACGATATCGGCGTGGCCGTGGGCACTGAGCAAGGCCTTGTGGTGCCCGTCGTGCGCGATTGCGAACATAAATCGCTGGCAGAAATTGAAGCCGGCATCACCGCCCTCGCCAAAAAAGCGCGCGATGGTCAGTTGACGATGAGCGATATGAGCGGCGGCACTTTCACCGTCACCAATGGCGGCGTGTATGGCTCGCTGATGGCAACACCGATCATCAACCCGCCGCAATCGGCGATTCTCGGCATGCATAAAGTGGAAGATCGCCCTGTAGTGGTAAACGGCCAAATCGTCATCCGCCCGATGATGTATATCGCGCTGAGCTACGATCACCGCATCATCGACGGCCGCGAATCTGTGACCTTCCTCAAACGCGTGAAAGAGATGATTGAGGATCCTGCTCGGTTGGCGATGGGGATTTAAGTGTGTCAGTCACTCAACTTGCTTGCGACAGAATATAAGCCTGTTGTTGATTTATTTGCAGCACTGCTCACTCCTGTAATTGCAATTGGGGTGGCGTATATCGCTTGGCGACAATACAAAGTGGAGCACGCTAGTTATGAGCTATCCCTTTATAATAGGAAGTCTGAAATATATCGCAGCTTGCACCAGTTTCTTCAGACTCCAGAGTCTGGAAAAATCAGAGACTTTGGTTTAATCGCTGGTGCGCGTCTCGAGGCACTGTTTCTATTTGATGCTGAGTTTAAAAAGTGGGTAGATAATATTGCAGTTAATGCCATGGATGATAACAGTTTGAGACAGAAAATTTATTTAGAGGCTTCACCGCACACACTTCATCCAGAGTATTCAAAACTAGAATCTGGTGGAAGCTTTTTTAGAGAGGCCCTGAATGGGTTGTCAGATGCTTTTGTAAAACATATGAAAATCAGATAAAAACAAGAGCGTTGAACCATGGATGAATCATTGCAAAGTGCTAAAGATGCGAGAGCATCTCAAGATTATAATTATTTTACACGCCTACTTTTCAATGTAGCTGTTGGGCTTATTCTTCTTCAATCTTTAATTTTGTTCAGGGCATATCCAATAACTGGAATATACAAATTAGCAGAACTTTTAGGGACCATATTTGCTGAAACGTGCTTTCTTTACTTTGTTTCGTTGCTACTAAGAGTCACGGTTTTTAGGCGCGTAATGGATGCAAAATCTATTAGCATTACGTTTACATTATTTGTGTTTTCCATATTGTACTCATCTGGTATTTGGCAATACTGGACTGTGCCAGTTGTGGCAACAACCTACAAAGAAATAACGCTATTAAAAGCCGAAGTTATGGATGAAAGTGTTCTATTTTACTCACTTAAGGCAATTTTTGCATTGTTTGTGTAAGAGAATTTACAAGTAAAGGAAAAACAATGAGCGAATATGATGTAGTGATTATCGGTGGTGGCCCTGGCGGTTATGTGGGGGCGATTAAGGCGTCGCAATTGGGGATGAAAGTGGCTTGTGTAGAAAAGCGCAGCACTTTGGGCGGGACGTGTTTGAATGTGGGCTGTATTCCTTCGAAAGCACTGCTTGATATTACGCATAAATACCATGAAGCGACGCATGATTTTGAGGCGATTGGGCTGAAGGCGACGGTGAAGGCTGATCTGGGGAAGATCATGGCGCGTAAGGACGATGTAGTCAAAGGCCTCACGCAGGGCATTGAAGGCTTGTTTAAAAAGAACAAAATTGATTACCTCAAAGGTCATGGCACGTTAGTGGATGCCAATACGGTGAGCATCGACGGCAAACAAACGATCACCGCCAAAGCGATTATCATCGCGACAGGCTCTGCCGAAATGCAATTGCCGAATGTGGTGATTGACGAAAAACGGATTGTCAGCAGCACTGGCGCGCTGGAGTTATCCGAAGTGCCTAAAGAAATGATCGTCATCGGTGGTGGCGTGATTGGGCTGGAGATGGGCAGCGTCTGGAGCCGTCTGGGCGCGAAAGTGACCGTGGTGGAATATCTCGATCGCATCACTCCGGGGCTTGACGGCGAAGTTTCTAAACAATTCCAAAAAATTCTCACCAAACAGGGCTTTGAATTCAAACTCGGCACCAAGGTGACGGGCGCGGATGCCAAAGGCAAGCGCGTGAAAGTGACCATGGAGCCAGCAGCAGGCGGCAAGGCAGAAACGCTGGAAGCGGATGTGGTGTTGGTGTCGATTGGTCGCAAGGCTTACACCGATAATCTCGGACTCGAAAAGGTCGGCGTGGCGATGGATAATCGCGGGCGCATTGCAGTGAATGATCACTGGCAAACCTCGGTGCCGAATATTTTTGCGATTGGCGATGTGATTGCAGGCCCGATGCTCGCGCATAAAGCGGAAGAAGAAGGTGTGGCGGTGGCTGAAATTCTCGCAGGGCAGAAGCCACATGTGGATTATAATACAATCCCCGGCGTGGTTTATACGCACCCCGAAGTTGCGAATGTGGGCAAGACGGAAGAAGAACTTAAAGCTGCTGGCGTGGAATATAATGTCGGCAAATTCCCTTTCATGGCGAATAGCCGCGCGCGCGCTATTGGTGAAAGTGAAGGCTTTGTGAAAATTCTGGCGGATAAGAAAACCGATCGCGTTCTCGGCGTGCATATCATCGGCGCGGAAGCGGGAACGCTGATTGCCGAAGCGGTGTTAGCGATGGAATATGGCGCAAGCAGCGAAGACATCGCCCGCACCTGCCATGCACATCCAACGCTCAATGAAGCGGTGAAGGAAGCGGCGCTGGCGACGTTTGCGAAGGCGATTCATATTTAGGGGTAAGTTTTTAGTGGCGAGTGGTAAGAAAATGGCTATAACCGCCAACCTACTCGTCACTAACCACTAACCACTAGGCACTAAAAATGAACATCTGGCACGACGTCCCTGCGGGCGACAACATCCCCTCCCTTGTTAATGCAATCATCGAAATCCCACGCCGCTCGCGCGCGAAATACGAGATTTGCAAGGAGACGGGTTTGCTGCGACTCGATCGGATGCTTTATTCTGCCGTGCATTACCCCGCCAATTACGGCTTTATCCCGCAAACTTTGGGCGAAGATCACGACCCTGTGGATGTGATGGTGATTTCTTATATCGACGCTGTGCCGCTGTGTTTAATGCGCGCCCGCCCGATTGGCGTGATGCATATGGTGGATAACGGCGAAGTGGACGATAAAATCATCGCCATCTGCGAAGATGATATGAGCGTGACGCATATGAGCGAGCTGGAACATCTCCCCCCCCATTTTACCTCGGAAATCGAACATTTTTTCAGCGAATATAAACGCCTAGAGAAAAAAGAAGTACAAGTGCAAGCCTTCCAAGGCAAAGAAGCCGCATGGAAAGTGATTAATGACGGCGTGGCGCGGTATAAAGAGAAATTCGGGAAGTAGTCCGTCGTCATTGCGAAGAGGCATCGCCGACGAAGCAATCTAGTTTTTCTTTTGCGCTGGATTGGTTGGCTTGCGCCTCCCTTCGGGTCACTGCGTTCGCAAAGACGAATGTTTTTGCAGACACAAAAAAAACCTCCTTCACACCGAGTGGTGTTAGGGAGGCTTTTTTCGTAGTCGTTTCCGTCGGCGGCGGCGAGCTTTTTGGGGTCGCGGGCGCGGCAGGATGGTGCGGTCAGCGTTGCCAGAGATTTTTGGGAGCAATATCCCCCAAATAAATGACAAACGGGCTGTTAGCCCCTTTCTTGCCCAGCGCAGGAAACTTGTTGCGGAATGCAACAGGTTGTTCGCGCCAGACTTTAGTGGCTTCGCCACTCGTCGCAAACGTTTGGTGTCCGAGAGTCCAGACCACTGCATACGTCATCTCGTCTTTAACGACGACGCAGCAGGTGCCGCTGAGACCTTTGTTTCCAATGTAGTCTCCCGCAGCGGATAAGCTGCTGGCGGCATACACCTGAACGCCCCAGCTTCCGGTTGCGAGCTGGTCGAGGCTCGGCCCCGTTGGAGTCTGCTTGCCGCTGTCGCTTTTGGTCGCAGCGGCTTTTGCGCGGGCTGCTGCCGCCTCTGCCGCCTCCGCTTCCGTTTGCCGTTGCAATTCGGCATCGGATTCGAGGGGCAACGCCTTCGGGTCGGCCGCTGCTGATCCCAAAGTCGGGGTGTTGGTAGGGGTGCCGTTGCCGACTTTGTCGGGGGTTTTGGATTCGCGGTGGCAGGCGCTGGCGAGCGCGAGTACTGCGAGCAGTGTGAAAAATAATTTTTTCATTTTTTCATTTTTTTTTGAATTTGTAAACTTCAGCCCGCTCTCAGTTGAGGAGGCATAAAGGTGGCTCGATAGTGAGCGAAAAGGTTGTTTGCGAAAAAAATACAAAAAACCCCAGATTAAACCTGATTACCTTACCATTTTTTAAGTATCTTCACAAACTTAGGTTTGTGAAGATTTGGTGACAAAAAAGGGGCAATAAAAAAAGCCATCCTTTTTGAGGACGGCTTTTTTTATTTGAATGCCCAAGAAAAAGCAGCAGTGCTACTTTTTCTGTAAGTCGGGGGCCTCCGACTTCTCGAAAACCCCGGCGATGTACATAATGATCGCCCAAGCTACCGTGGCGACGGCAATCAGGGCGATTTTAAATGTGGTGACCGTCCGGTCGCCACGCAACGCCCAGTCGGTCAACCCGCTGGCCATGGACGCCCAGATGGCCCCAAAGAAGACGAGTACGATCAACATAATGATCCCGATGGGTATCAGGAAACTTTTGCTGACCGCGGTCTTTGCGGCGCTTTTGGCGTTTGCCCAGGTTAGCAGGAAGCCAAAGAAGAAAAAAAGCGTTAAGAGTAGCGGTACCCAGAAAATCCATGCCTGAAGCGATGGGATTCCTGCTTTTGTCCAGCCGAAGACTGACCAAAGGTCGTATAAATAGTCTCCTTTTTTGACGTCCCACCAGTGGCCTACATAGTAGGTATCTTTGATGGGGGCTGGAGCCTCAGCAACGCGGCTTTTTTCCTCCAGCAATTCAATGCCGGTGGTGCCTTTGTCGCTCAGTGAGGCAACGGTGGTGGGATCGTGAGTGAATCCCCAGACTACGGCGAACCCCCAGATAAAGAGGGGGAAAAACGCTCCCAAAACTGCGCCTTTGATGTCGCGATCGACGAAGAATTTTTTCCCCTCCGCAGTCACGAGTATGAGGACGCCCAAGACGATAACGTTCGTCGTGAACCACTCGTAAAACCAACCGCTTTCGCCGCTGATGCTGTTCATGTAGCTCGCCAGCCACATAAAAGCGCATAAAATCCAAGCAATGCCTTTTCCTTTCATGACCAAGAAATTTAATTTGTTAAACTCTTTGTGCCCCCCGTTGTATTCCAAACGAGCCAAGCAAAATATAATTTCGAGCTGTCGCTTTAATATTCCGGCAACTGATTGCAGGAGGGATAAAGTGAGGAAGCGGTTTTTAAAAACGATTAAAAAAAGCTAAAATTAACGCTCCATCATACCAAATCTCCCCGATAGGGTAAAATGACGATTGTGTGACAGCTGGGGGGATGCTCCCCCTCCTTCGCTCTCCCCCACGGCGTACTGCCGCCTCGCTTTGCTCGGTTGGAGCGATAATTTGAAAAAAGATCGGGGGGGAATCTTGCAATTTGGGAGGAGGGCACCTATATCCGCTGGAACAATAACCCACTCGGCTTTCGTAAAAGGCAGAGAAACTCGCAACCAAGGCCAGTAGGCCGAGCCTTTAGTCGCCGCAAGGCGCTCAAGCTCATTGCGGAGGCCAGCAGGCCGTAGCAGGAGCAAACAGAAAGAATAAGGAGAACCCTATGGCTAAAGTAATCGGCATTGACCTTGGTACCACCAATTCCTGCGTGGCAGTGATGGATGGCAAGAATGCGAAAGTGATTGAAAACTCGGAAGGTGCGCGCACCACGCCTTCGATTGTGGCTTTTACCTCAGATGATGAGCGTCTGGTGGGGCATCCCGCCAAACGTCAAGGGGTGACGAACCCTGAAAACACTATTTTTGCGGTGAAACGCCTGATTGGTCGCCCGTTTAACGACCCTACCACGCAAAAAGATATGGAGCTGGTGCCTTACAAAATCGTGAAAGCCGATAATGGCGACGCATGGGTACAGGCGCAAAACGAGAAATACAGCCCCAGCCAGATTTCGGCCTTCACGCTGATGAAGATGAAAGAGACGGCGGAAGCGTATCTCGGTGAAAAAGTGGAGAAAGCGGTGATTACCGTTCCTGCTTACTTCAACGACGCGCAACGCCAAGCCACGAAAGATGCGGGCAAAATTGCAGGCCTCGAAGTGCTGCGGATTATCAACGAGCCAACTGCTGCGGCTTTGGCTTATGGTTTGGATAAAAAAGAAGGCCAGACGATTGCGGTTTACGATTTGGGTGGCGGTACGTTCGACGTATCGATCCTCGAAATCGGCGATGGCGTGTTTGAAGTGAAGTCCACCAATGGTGATACTTTCCTTGGTGGTGAAGATTTCGATATGCGGATTATCGAATTCCTCGCGGATGATTTCAAGAAAACCAGCGGGATTGATCTCAAAACCGATCGCCTCGCGCTGCAACGTTTGAAAGAAGCGGCAGAGAAAGCAAAAATTGAGCTTTCTTCGACTCAGCAAACGGATGTGAATCTGCCATTTATCACTGCGGATGCGAGCGGCCCGAAACACTTAAACATTAAACTCACCCGCGCTAAGCTGGAGCAGTTGGTGGATGATTTGGTGCAGCGCACGATTGATCCTTGCAAAAACGCGCTCAAAGATGCGGGCGTGACGGCAAAAGATATTGACGAAGTGATCCTCGTGGGTGGTCAAACGCGTATGCCGAAAGTGCAGGAGATGGTGAAGGCCTTCTTCGGCAAAGAGCCGCATAAAGGCGTGAACCCTGACGAAGTCGTGGCGCTTGGCGCGGCGATTCAAGGCGGCGTGTTGCAAGGCGATGTGAAAGATGTGTTGCTGCTGGACGTGACGCCCTTATCGCTCGGCATCGAAACTCTCGGTGGCGTGTTTACGCGCTTGATTGATCGCAATACGACTATCCCCACTAAAAAATCACAAA
>JBILIE010000239.1:0-2829 GCA_044350115.1 Rickettsiales bacterium | reverse complement strand
TGAATGGCACGACAGGATTTCGTCTTGATGGCGTGGCGGCAGCAGATACTTCAGGAAGTAGTGTTTCCAATGCGGGAGATATCAATGGCGACGGCTTTGATGATGTGATTGTGGGGGCATACGGCGCTGATCCAAACGGAAGCCGGTCAGGCTCCTCCTACGTCATCTTCGGCAATAACGATTCCGGCGCGGTGGATCAGGTTGGCACCAGTGGCGCTGATACGCTGACGGCGGCGAGTGGCGATGTGGTGGTGGCGGGGCTGGGGAATGATACGGTCACGGGCGCGGCGGGCGATGAGGTACTCAAAGGTGCCAACGGCAATGATAATATCACCGGTTCTGCAGGCAACGATCGCCTCTATGGCGGCAATGGCACTGATACGCTGGATGGTGGGGCGGATAATGATTTCCTCTATGGCGGTGATGGCGGGGATGGCCTCACGGGCGGCACCGGTACGGATAAGATCTGGGGTGATAATGGTAATGATACACTCACCGGCGGTGCGGGCGCGGATAGCCTCTACGGCGGGCTGGGCAATGATGTGTTTGTGTTTGCGGCGGGTGATTCCACCACTACGAATATGGATGTGGTGACGCTCAACTTTGATCAGGATACGCTGGATATTGCGAGCGCGGCGGCGGATACGGTGAATACGGTGGCAGCAGTGACGGCCAATAACCTTGCAGCAGTCGTGGCGGCCTATAGCAACACCGGCATCAACCAGATCGGCGACGCCAACCTGATTCAGGTGACGGCAGGCACGCTCGCAGGAAACAGCTACGTCATCCTTAGCACCGATGGCAACGCAACTTACGACGAAGGCGTGGATTTATTCTTCCAGGTCATCGGCGGCGGGACGTTTACGGTGGCGGATATTGTGTAGCCCCTTTTGGCGTTTATCTTAATAAAAGTTAGGGGGATGTAACGGAGCTCACGCCGCACACTCACTCACATACCAACGCCTTCGCTAGCGGCAGCCATTCCTCCACCCGCTTCAACGAGATCACCGATTTGCTCGAAACAGATACCGAAGGCAATGCGAGCGCTGATATAAATATCACCCTCAAAGGTATCGAACTCGCAGATTTATCCGCGGCAGATTTCAGCTGGAGTGAGCAGCGGTAGATTTTTGCATCGCAATCACTTTATCAGGCTGAACGGTGGTGGCAGCTTCTAAATAATCCGCATATTCCTGCATCATTTTTTTGCGTTCTAGCAGATATTCAGCGCGGGTATAGGCGGCGCGGACTCTATCTTCATCTTCATGGGCAAGCTGACGCTCGATCACATCGGGGGCATAACCCCTTTCACAAGACAAATTCAGGCTGAGCGTTATCGGCAATGGCTGGTGGAGTTAATCAAACCCCATCATGTCATAATGCTGACGGCTCGCCCTGCAATTCATCAAAAGGTTACGCTTGAAAGTATCGAGCAGAAAACTGGTTGGTTGCCTCAAGAATCATACTTCAATGTGTATAGGCTAACTCCGCCAGTCGCAAAAGAAGTGATGCT
Source organism: Rickettsiales bacterium (assembly GCA_044350115.1). Lineage (GTDB taxonomy): Bacteria > Pseudomonadota > Alphaproteobacteria > Rickettsiales > JALZUV01 > JBILIE01. The sequence continues at coordinate 1,316 of JBILIE010000239.1, read as the reverse complement.
TAAAAAATATGTTATCCCGAAATATGGCAAAGCAAATTATCTCGCGATTGAGAGCAATCCTCGCACCCGCGCTATGTATGAACGCCATCAAATCCGCTCTATCCAGATTGAAGCTGGGAATGAGTGGCAAACTTTACCAATATAAAATTATGCTAATACCTCGTGAATGGACATTTGAGAACACTTCGGTGGCCTCAAGTTTCGATACCCATGTGCGCGAACAGCTGCCTTGGTATGATATGGTTACAGGTGCAATTGCGCATATTGCGCGGCACTTTATCTTCGAAAGACCAAGAGGACGGCCACTCGCTTGATGCCCAACGCGAACGCCTGATCCGCTACTGCGCCCGACACAACTTTGACATCCTTGAGATTTTTACCATCACCGAGTCTTCAACACGCGGTGATCGTAGAAAGTTCATGGAAATGATCGAGTTTGCCAAGCGGCAAAAAGGCACGATTGCGATTGTCGCTGATGCCGTTGACCGCGTGCAGCGCAGCTTCAAAGATTCGGTGTATCTCGATGATCTCGTTCGCAGGGATAAAATCGAGCTGCACTTCTACCGCGAGAATATGATTATCGGGCGCGAAGCTAGTGCATCGGATCACATGCGCTGGGACTTCTGCGTGCTTGGCGCAAAAAGCTATGTCATGCAGCTTTCGGAAAACGTAAAGCGCAGCATCGACTACAAGATTAAAAAAGGCGAATGGTACGGACCCGCGCCGCTTGGTTACTTGAACCAACGCGATGAACGCGGCAACAGCGTGATTGTGACTGATCCAGTTCGCGCCCCGCTGGTCATGAGATTATTCACCGATTATGCTTCGGGAGCTTTCACCCTCGGCGACATGCAACGCCGCTGCAAAGAGTGGGGATTGCGGAGCAAGGTTGGTGGTGAATTGCACAAATCGACATTGTATCGCATGGTGCAGAATCCTTTTTATTACGGCGAAATGCTGATAAAAGGGGAGATCATGCAGCATTGTCACGAACCATTGATTTCAAAATCCGTGTGGGATGATTGTCAGGCCGTATTGCAAGGCTGGGACAAAAAGCCATTCCATTATGGCGGCAAAGAATTTCTGTTCCGCGGATTGCTTACCTGTGGTGTCACGGGCAGAGTGATTTCCTCGGACACCAAAAAGAAAAACTACAAGAACGGCACGACAGCAGAGTTTACCTATCTGGTTACCTGGAAGCCTGACGATCCGAAGAAAAAGATGTGGGTGCGCGAGGATAGTATTGCCGCGCAGGTCGAAGATGCTCTTGAGCGCATCTCGATCAAAGACCCAGAGTTGATGACTGCGGCACTCGC
>JBILIE010000238.1:0-2830 GCA_044350115.1 Rickettsiales bacterium | reverse complement strand
CGCAGCACCTCATAGGCAAATTCCAGCGCCGCTTCCACCAACCCCATAATCCGCAAATGGTCGAGCGACGGATCACCGCTGGCATTGGGCGCCATATCTGAAATCACCATATGCGCGCCGCCTTCTGGCATGAGTGCGCGCAGTTTTTCAGGTGCATCCTCCGCCATAAAATCCATTTCAAGGCAGTGTACGCCCGCGAGTGGCTCTATCGGCAATAAATCCAGCGCAATGATGGTACCACCTTTGCAGCGCTCTGCCGCCACCTGACACCATCCACCCGGTGCCGCGCCCAAATCGATCACTACCTGCTGTGGTTTAAAAAATTTAAATTTATCGTCCAGATCCAGAATTTTAAACGCCGCCCGCGAGCGATAGCCCAGCGCCTTGGCCTTTTTCACATAAGGATCATTAATCTGCCGTTGCAACCAACGATTCGAAGAGATGCTGCGGCGTTTTGCGGTTTTCACCTTCTGGTGCAAACGCGGATTTTTGCTATTTCCAGAGCCATCGGTGCCGGGTTTTTTGCTTTTAGTCATATGCCTCTTCCTCTTATTGGGGGCAAGCCCCCCCCTCTCCCCAAAGAGTGGCCTCCTGCTGTCGCGCCTCACCTTAGCTCGGTAAAAAAGCCAGCTCTCTTTTCGGTAACAAAACCTTCATTAAACGGATTACCGCATTCGTGCTATGGTTAATACAATTTAAAACATTCATCTACTATTGTATTAATCATATTATCTAACAAGGAGCCACTCATGTTAACTAAAACATTCTCACTTGCCTTACTCACCGCCGCGCTTTTGACATCTACCCCGCTGATTGCACAGCCAATGCCTAACGCAAACATAATGGCAAGCCATCCCCTGCTCGCCCAATTAATGAAGATTGATAAAAATGGAGATGGTAAATTATCACTGGCCGAATTCCTTGCGCCTCTAGAAGAGCGCTTTACGAAACACGATCAAAATAGCGACGGCAAGCTCTCTCCTGACGAGCTTCAACGTCCAAAATTATTTGCACGTTTGGATGCAGATAAGGACGGCTTTGTGACCAAAGCGGAATATTTTGCGCTGGCGGAAGCGCGCTTTAAAAAGATTGATACCAATGGCGATGGCAGTATCGACCTACCCGAAATCCGCGCCCATATTGCACAGATGAACTTGCCGATGCCTCCTGGCACCGCACCTGCAAACTCAGGGGCTACCACTACTCCCGCAGTGCCGCCCGTTGTTCCCCCCGCTCCTGCGAACGGTGGGGGAGCGAATGTGCCGGCAATGCCTGCAAATCCCGTGATTCCCGCAAGTCCTCCTCTTCCGAACGGTTCTTCTACCAGTGGTGGCGCAGCGATTCCTCTCTCTGCAGCTCCCAACAATCCAATTCCGGCACCAGCACCAGCACCAGCTGTTCCTGCAGGAACAGGAGGCGTCAAACCCTTACCTCCCGCCCCCTCTGTAAACTCGGCAATTAATCCCAACCCCGCTGCTGGCGGCAGTATGTTTGGCGGCGGTTGAGAAGCGACTGTTTAGCGAGTTGCTGCAGCGGAAAGTGCAAGCCGCTGCAGCAACTGGCTACAAAGCAATTCGGGCGGCACAGGCGTGGTTTTCACCTGCTTCTCCGCTTCCAGTAACGCATCCATCGCGCGCGCAATTTTCGGCTCTGGCCATCGGCGGAGCTGATCACGCAAACGGGGTTGCTGTTTAAAAAAGATGCGCTGTTGCGTAAATATCTGCTCCAACGGCGTGCCTTCTGCCACCAGAATCTGCAGATTCCGCAGTCGCCCGAAATGGCTGTGCAAAATCCGAAACACCCCAATGGGCTGCGTGCCATCTTCATACATCCGATCCAACAGTGACGGTAATTGCGCGGGTTGCCCACCGCACACAGAATGACACAAATCGTCCAAGGTCAGCTCGCGGTTATCACCCGTAAGATCCATCACCTGTTCAAGGCTCAGGCTGCGTTCCTCACCTAAAAATATATCTATCTTCTCAATTTCCTGCAGCGTCACGCCGCGATCATTACCGAGGCTGTTCACCAAATACGGCACCACCTCTGCCCCTGCTTTAATCCCCCGCTCACGAAATTTATCATTGATAATCCGCCCAAGGCTCTGCCCTTCATCGCGATAGCAGGGCAGCGAGGCAAGCTGCTTATCTTTTTCAAACAAAGTACGCCACTTAGAGGTGTTTTTAAGGTCGCCAAGCGTCACCACCAAATAGGCGGCGGGGCTACCTTCCAGCACTAATTTTGCCACTTCTTCCGCCTGACCATCCAGTGGGTCGCGCAGCCAGACGAGGCGCTCACCCCCCATCAGACTATAGCTATACAGCGCATCCGAAAGCAGCGCGAAATCGTCTTTAAGTTGCGCGCCACTGAGTTCGGCGAGGTTCATCAGCTCGGGGGTTTTACCCATAATGGCAGTAATAATACTACGCGCAATCTCGCGCACCTGCCCCTCATCCGCGCCATAAATCGCACAAGCACGGGATTGTCTGGCGGGTGCCGCCAAAAACCCCGCAAGATCTTTCGCCGCTATTTTCATGTGAGGGAGTTCTCTGAAGAGGATGCCCAACCGAGCAAGACGAGGCGGCGCAAGTCGTGGGGGAGAGCAAAGCTCGAGGGAGTATCCCCCGCAAAACGTTTAAGTTTTGCACTAATCCGCATCACCATATCATTCGCAAGCTGCTTGATGTTACGGTTGCGCGCATCACCCTCCGCCACATAGGTCGAGAAGTCAGAGAGCGATGCATTATAGCTGCCAATGCGTTTGGTTTCGTTCCGATAAACCGTTGCGCCGCTGTTTAAATCTACCAGTTCATAACGCGCAATCATCACC
>JBILIE010000237.1:0-2832 GCA_044350115.1 Rickettsiales bacterium | reverse complement strand
GCTACCCCTCTGGCCGCACTCCTTCTGCACTGGCTGGTGCAGCGAGATCTTAAATTGCTCAAGCGTAATTTTACTTCCATCTGGATGCATTTTGCGATTCATCTCTGCTTGACGATGCTATTTTTTGCTGCGGTGCTGTCACTCTATCAATGGCAGTGGATAGCTTGGCAGCCGCTACTTCTACAAACATTGTTCACTTTTATTTGCTATCCCCCCTTGCAATTATTGCTGGTGTGGCTGCTCACACAATTGAAAATGGTAGAGCATGGCTAAGCACACTTTCAGCAATGCCTCTGAACATGCGTCCCTTACTCGTCGCAGCTTATTGCTGGGCGGGGTGAGCTTGCTGGGGCTGACAACTTTAGGCGCAAGGCTGTATTACCTCCAATTCATCCGCGCTGAAAAATACCGTAATCTGGCGGAAGGCAACCGCATTAAGCTGCATATCATGGCACCGTCACGCGGCATAATTCTCGATCGCCTCGGTAAACCTCTCGCCGATAACCGCAAAAATTATCGACTGTTTTTAGATTTAGAGAAAAATCCAAACCCACTGGCGGCGCTGGATCAACTCGCTACTTTTGTCACTATTGATTCTGACAAACTTGCTAAAATTCGTGCTCGCCTGAAGGCATTTTCCTTTGGTGCGCCCATTCTGATCAAAGAAGATTTGCCGTGGGAAGAAGTGATTACTGTGGAGCATGAAGCGCCTGATCTACCCGTAGTATTTATCGAAATTGGTGAGCGCCGTTTTTATCCCTTGGCCGAACAAGCCGCACATATTCTAGGCTATGTCGGTGCCGTAACCGAAGCCGAAAAAGGCGATTTTTATCGCTGGGCGGATGCTAAAATCGGCAAACAAGGTATCGAAAAAACCTTAGAAGTCGATTTACGGGGGCAAGCAGGATTGCGGCATTTAGAGGTCAATGTGCGTGGCCTCACCGTGCGCGAATTAGAGCGTGACCCCAGCATCAGCGGCAAGACTATCCATTCCAGCCTGCATCTTGAATTGCAAAAATTTACTTACGACACTTTGCTAGCGCGAGAAAGCGGTGCGGCGATTATTATGGATGTGAATAATGGCGAGATTATCGCCATGGCGTCAGCCCCCTCTTTCGATTCCAACGTCATGAGCAGCGGCATCAGCACTAAAGCATGGCAAGCATTGCAGACCAACGATCGTAACCCGCTGCTCAACAAAGCCACCATCGGGCAGTATCCTCCGGGTTCTACGTTTAAGATGGTGACAGGGCTGGCAGGGCTGGATCACGGCATTTCGCCGCAACGGCGTGTTCATTGCCCGGGGCATTTTTATCTAGGCAATAAGCGATTTAATTGCTGGAAACCACAAGGCCATGGCAGCATGAATATCGAACATGCGATTGCCGAATCCTGTGATACTTTCTTTTATACAATGGGTCGCGATGTGGGCATCAATGCCATTGCCGAAACAGGCCGCAAGCTTGGCCTTGGCAGCGTGACCCATGTGGGTCTCCCTGCCGAAAAAGGTGGCCTTATGCCCGATGAAGCATGGAAGCGGAAATCCTATAACCAACCATGGCAAGGTGGCGATACTATCAACGCCGCCATCGGTCAGGGTTATGTGCTGACCACACCTTTGCAACTCGCTGTGATGGGTGCACGATTGGTTAATGGTGGGCGCGCCGTGACTCCGCGCCTCACTAAGGTAGAGAGCGATTTTACCCCTGCTCCGCTCATCGGCTTTGATCCCGAACATCTGCATTTGATTGTCGAGGGGATGACTTCCGTGGTGAATAAACCCTTTGGCACCGCCTATGCCACCCGCATTCCCGAGCCTGAATGGGCCTTCGGTGGCAAAACTGGCACCGCGCAAGTGCGCCGCATTACCATCCGTGGCCAAGACCAATCTAAAATCCCGTGGCTACACCGTCACCACGCTTTGTTTGTGGGCTACGCCCCTTTAGTGAATCCGCGCTATGTTGTCTCCGTTATCATCGAACATGGCGGGGGCGGTGCCAGTGTTGCCGCACCTGTAGCAGGGGAATTACTACGCAAGACTCAGGAGCTGCTTGCAATAACATCATGAAATATCGGCTTATTATACTCATTGCACTTCGTGCGTTGAGGAATACTCCCCAAACCCCACGCTTCGCGCCTCGCCTTGCTCGGTTTGGAACCCAACTCTTGACGTGCGATGCTATACCTTTCGCATGTGAACACGGCCTAGCGTAAGCACCCCACAAATTCTTGCACCAAATCATCCATGAGATGGAAATAAAGCGGTATTCCTTTTTCGTAAAGTGTGCCGAGTGGGTTGAGTCTGGTGTTTATTTTGGTACCGCTGGCATGAGCGAGGCGCTCCATAATCGCACTTTTGCTGTGGGTGGCGATAAGGCAGCCGATGGGTTGTTTTTCCAACTCTTTTAATCTTCGTACGCTTACTTCGCCCCCGATTTCTTCAATCGCCATGGCGGGGCGGATGCCAAAATAATAGGCAAACCCAACAAAGGCATTGTGATCAACCACCACTCGTTTTGGGGAGGACTGAGTGGGTGCCATCAATTGCCGCCAAGCGCTGGCATATTCTTCAATCATCGCCGCATAATTCATTGCATTTTTTTGATATTGCGCGGCATGTTCGGGGTCACTTTTTGAAAGATTCACCGCAATATAATCCAGCATCGCCATGGCATAATCAGGGTTCAGCCAGCCATGGTTTGATTCACGATGTGGCTGACGATCCAGCACATCCGAAAGCGCCAAAAACTTGGTATTTTTTGCTCCTGCTTTGGCAAGTTTGGGCACAAAACTTTCAAATTTAGCATCGTAATAAATAAATAAATCGGCCTG
>JBILIE010000236.1:0-2847 GCA_044350115.1 Rickettsiales bacterium | reverse complement strand
CAGCTTCTGCATAATTTACCAGACGGTGCAGCTCGCCTGTAATAATGGAAATCACAGGCTTCATTTTCGCTTCGGCTGTCGTTACTTGCAAATAGCCCAGTAGATCGACTATTTTTTTGCCCTCACAATGACCATGAAAGCATTTATAGCCGCCGATAGGGTAGTTTTCGCTTGGCTCAAAATAAGCCGATCCACCGTCTTCCTGATCGGTATGCTCTGCCACCCACGGGCAAGTGACGTCATGCTTGCCGTTGCCCAAAGGGTGTTTATATAGCCCTTTGTCTATCAACGCAGAGATGACGGGGTTTGTTTTAGGGCGTGGCTTGTAAATCCCTTCTTGAGCCACAACGGCGCTTGGGGATTTCTTCGGCTTGGCTTTTTCAGACTTGGTTTTGGTGGTGTTCATATCAAGTTTGAGGCCATCAATAATTTCCGCCACACTGTATCGAAGCTCAGGATTCCAACTAACCAAGCGACAAGGAAAGGCAGGCTCTTTTTTGGTATTTTGAGCAACGGGAAGCCTTGCTAAACGAGCCGTAGCACCTCCCGCTCCACTATCTGTTAAACCTTTTACAATGACGGCTTTCATCACACTGTCCACCAGGTCAACCTCGGTGAGCGGTTCCTTCAGGATGTAACCCCATTGGTGGTTACCTGCCGATGTTTCAATCACCCATGAAGGCAGCAAAGCAATGCTTTCGGCGTCAACCTTCGTGCCAATATCATCGAGAAAAAAACAATGCAGGCTGCAAAATTGCTCCTTAGTGCGGTGATATTTTCCCGCACTATCTGGGCTAAAGGAAGCCAAACTAAAATAGTTGTTATTTTCTGACGGGTAGTAAGTATGTGAGCCCTCAAACGGCTTGCCTTTACCATGCTTCCTAAAGGCGGCACTATCCGCTTTTCCCGCTATGCTGACGACAACAGGCTTATTATCCGCAATCTCTGTTCCGAAGATTGCTTCTATAAACTCCGTATTACTGATCGCATCGGTTCTGTCGGTTTTATCGGTTTGATGCGCTGCATCCGATAAAAGTTTCACCGTTTCGCTATCGAATAGCATATCACACACTCCGCGCAGAGGTTGAGGTCATGCGGTTGGCGGCAATAAATGCCTCCACGGCAGCGGGTTCATAGCGAATGCTTCTCCCGATAGAGCAAAACTCCAGCGGTGAACCTTTCACCCGCCAGCTTCGCAAGGTCGAAACTTTGATATTGAGAATGTCTGCAACTTCATGCTCGTTGAGCATACGGTCGGCGTGTTTTAGTGCTGTTTTCATTGATACCCTCATCTATTCATTACGATGAGAGGATACTACTTTTGATTAACACCGGTCTGTGTCGAATGAAATTCCGACAGACTAATTATTACAAAACAACACCTTATCTTCTATGCGTTTCGAATATGCGCCTATAGCTATGTGGGGGAATATCAGCATCAGTGAATCTAATATTACGCGCATCGATAATGTCAGGAATGCCCCAAATATTGCTGGGCAATAGCGGAGCCGCTTTCTTTTTTGGAATGTAATTTGAGCCCCAAGCCTGATATGCTTTGGCGCAAATAAGGAAATCGCGCAATGATACTGGCTCACCTATGTATTTGCGTCCGTTAGGATATGTTATAGCGAATTTCATCCCTATGCCGAAATCACCAGCTAAATGTGCTGTAGCTGCGTATCTATGATCCTCGCTCCACATTTTTATTCCTACACTTTTCCAGTACAGACAGGCACTATAATCAGGAGCAAGAATGCGGGAATAGGCAGCACACAGATGGGCTACTCTTTTATATTTTTTCCAAAGATCGTAAATGGTCTTATCCTCAAAAAAATCGCGATTCAATGATTCTCCGCTTGGATGCTTTTCTGCGCGTAAATCCTTAAAGGATTTATGCTTTCGGTAAACAGGGATTACATCGGCAATAGACACAGGGAATTTATAGTAATGATAAAAATCAAAAATAAGACGGAATATTACGCCTACTCTAATCCAATCCCAGCCGTAATTATATATATCTCGCCCGAGTCTTTCCTCTGGAGGTAGCTGTATTATAGTTCCAGTGCCACCAAATGGATCATGCCAATCTTCACTAATTTCATTCGCCAACTCTTTACGTCCAGCACTCCATCCCTCTTCAGATATATATTCTGGTGCTTTTCCATGTATCTTTTCTAAATCCTTATTTACCTGCTCCTGTGTTGTTTGAACAAGCATATCTCGCGCTTTACCGCCCCAAGAGGAAATATAACCTCTGCGCTTCTTTTCATTGGCTGGGTAGATTAGATACGATAAAAGTTGTACTCGCAGATACATAGCCGTTAAATCTGGATCGCGGCCACATAATAGTTCAATTTCAGGCATAAACGTGCGTCTCTTTAAGAATTAAGAATGCAATGCCTCCAGCACTGCTTTTGGATTATGGGCAATAACGCGAAGTAACGCACGGGCGGAAGCATCGGGGTTGCGCTTGCCTGTTTCCCATTGCTTCACGTTGCTGGTGGAAAAGCAGAAAGACGCAGCAAAAGTCTCCTGTGTCATTTTTAACTTCTGGCGCATGGTTTTAATTTCCTCTGGTGCGAAAGCAAAATGAATGCGAGCGGGTTTGGCTTTTCCCTCTGCAATTGCGAGGGCTTCTTTTGCGCCTTCCATCAACTCTTCAAAACGATTCTTTTCCATACAAAACTCCTAATGGTGGTGTGCTTTTTTTAATCCCGCTGCAATTGCCGCAAGGGCATTGCGCTCTTTTTGGGTCAGGTTGTCTTTTTCATTCTTTCCGTACATATCCATCAAATACACAGGGCAGCCCTCGCAGTGAAAAAACGTCACCACCCGAAAACCACCGCT
>JBILIE010000125.1:0-5319 GCA_044350115.1 Rickettsiales bacterium | reverse complement strand
CAACGACAAGCAAAGCAACGACCAAGGCAATAAAAAGAGAGGGGCGAAGTGATTTAATCATCTTCTATGTATAAGAGGATTTTTGGTTTTACGCAATACAGGGCTTGCAGCTTAGGCTCAAAGCGGCTATCGCACAATTGTACCATAGAAAAGGATCTGCAATGAACAAAGGCATTAAAAAAGTCGTACTCGCTTATTCTGGCGGTTTGGATACTTCGGTGATTTTGAAGTGGTTGCAGGATAATTATGGCTGCGAGGTAGTCACCTTTACCGCCGATTTAGGGCAGGGCGAGGAGCTAGAACCCGCACGCATCAAAGCCCAAAAAGCAGGTGTGAAAGAGATATTTATTGAAGATCTGCGCGAAGAATTTGTGCGCGATTTTGTGTTCCCTATGTTCCGCGCCAATGCAAAATATGAGGGGGATTACCTGCTCGGTACTTCTATTGCTCGCCCGCTGATTGCCAAGCGTTTGGTGGAAATTGCTAAGGAAACGGGCGCAGATGCGGTAGCGCATGGCGCAACAGGGAAGGGGACGGATCAGGTGCGATTTGAGCTAACCTGCTATGCTTTTCAGCCCAATATCAAAGTGATAGCGCCATGGCGCGAATGGGATTTGAACTCCCGCACCAAGCTGCTGGCCTATGCGCATGAGCATGGCATTGATGTGCCGCGTGATAAAATCGACGAGCCGCCCTATTCGACGGATAGTAATCTGCTGCATATTTCCTATGAAGGCCGCTCGCTGGAAGATCCGTGGATGGCACCGCCCGCCTCTATGCGCAACCTTGTCGGCACCGTTTATGACGCCCCCGATGCGCCGACTGAAACCACGATTGATTTTGAAAAGGGGGATCCGATTGCCGTTAATGGTGAGAAGCTCTCTCCCGCTAATTTATTGGCAAAGCTGAACGAACTTGGCGGAATCAACGGCATTGGTCGCCTTGATATGGTCGAAAATCGCTATGTGGGTATGAAAGTGCGCGGGGTTTACGAAACTCCAGGGGGCACCATTTTATTTACCGCCCGCCGTGCGCTGGAAAGCATTACCCTCGACCGTGAAGTGATGCGGATTCGCGATCAGTTGATGCCAGAATATGCGCGACTAGTGTATAACGGCTATTGGTATTCTCCCGAACGCGAGATGTTGCAAGCTGCCATAGACCACTCACAGAAATTTGTGAACGGCACGGTGCGTTTAGTACTCTACAAAGGCAATGTTATCATCAACGGTAGAAAATCTCCCAATACTCTGTTCTTCCAAGATATCGCTACTTTTGAAGAGGACAGTGAGTATAATCAAAAAGACGCTGAAGGATTCATCAAGCTCAACGCGTTACGATTGCGAGTACGCAAGCGGGCTGGGCAGTTTTAATCGTATCATATCGTACAATAGGTTCATGAACATTCCACGCCGCTGTAAAATTATCGCCACGATTGGCCCCGCCAGTAACCCTTATCAATTACTGCAGGCAGGAGCGACGGCCTTTCGCCTTAATTTTAGCCATGGCGAGCATGAAACTCAGCGCCAGAGCCTTGAATCTATCCGCAAAGCTGAGGCACAATTGGGACTACATGTGCCTATTGTGGCTGATTTGCAAGGCCCCAAAATCCGCGTTAGCCGCTTTGAAAATGGCAGTATTGAGCTGAAATTCAACCAAACCGTTACGCTGGAATGTTCACATGAAAAAGGCAGGGAAGGGCATATCTGCCTTCCGCATCTCGAGATTTTTGCCGTAATCGAAGTGGGAGATGTGCTGAAATTAGACGACGGTACACTCTCGCTCACGATTATAGAAAAAACAAACACCACCCATGCAATAGCAAGAGTAGATGTAGGCGGAATGCTCTCCGATCATAAGGGGGTAAACCTGCCGCAGCGCGTTTTGCCTATTCCTGCTTTGACCGAAAAAGACCGCGCAGATTTGCAATTTGCACTCGAAATCGGAGTGGATATCATTGCACTCAGCTTTGTGCAAACCCCTGAAGACGTTGCTGAAGCACAAAAAATGGTCGCGGGCAGGGCGCAAATCCTCTCCAAAATCGAAAAGCCTCAGGCATTAGAGCAAATAGAGGCGATCGCAGCGCTGTCTGATATGATTATGGTTGCACGCGGCGATCTGGGGGTTGAGCTGCCGATGGAACAGGTCCCCATCGCACAACGTAAAATCGTACAAACCTGCCGTCGTCTGGGCAAACCCGTGGTGGTTGCCACCCAAATGCTGCAAAGCATGGTCGATGCACCTGTGCCTACACGCGCTGAAGCTTCCGACGTTGCCACCGCTGTTTATATGGGCGCGGATGCTGTGATGCTCAGTGCAGAATCGGCCGTGGGCAAACATCCCGCTACCGCCGTTGCTATGATGGATCGCCTTATTCGTGCTGTAGAAGCAGATGAGCATTTCTGGAACACGATGCATGGAGGTCGCAAAAAAGTATCCTCCAAACCAGCCAACGCGCTCGCCGCAGCAGCTCGCGACATTGCGCGTCAGCTTAAAGCCTGTGCCATCTTTGCGTTCACGCGCACTGGCAACACCGCGCGCATCACCGCTCGCGAACGCCCCACCAGCCCCATTTACGCACATACGCCCGATATCAAAGCCGCCCGCGCTTTATCGCTTGTTTGGGGCGTAACATCTGTGCTTTCACCTGATTTGGATAGTTCCGATGCCATGTTCAGTTGGGCCGAGCAGTGGAGCCGCGACACACTCGCACTCCCCAAACATGCACAAATAGTAACCCTCGCTGGAACGCCCTTTGGTGTTGCCGGCAGCACCAATCTGCTGAGGGTGATAGAACTTTAGCTATGAGCAATTCAATTTCTTGCTCTCCTTCCCCATGCCTAGTTATCGCATAATGTATATTATGGAAAATATCTGGCATTATAATGATTCATTCAATAGCTTTTTTAAGATGATACCTCATAAAAAACTTTATCTTGTTTATCCAAGAATATGAGTTTAAATTTTTTAAAATGGATTGCTATCAGCGTTATTAAAAACGTAATCTATAACAGTCTCTAACTCTACCTAGATCACTACCGCATGTAGCAATATTTACCCAGAAAGAAATTCTATGTTTTGTAACTTATTCTCGCGTGATGCGGATGCAATATTGACAGCGCTCGATAAATCTCAAGCAACGATTGAATTTAAGCCTGACGGAACCATCCTCACTGCTAATAAAAACTTTTTAGATACAATGGGTTATACGTTGGGGGAAGTGAAGGGCAAGCATCACCGCATCTTTACGGGATCTGAATTTGCAAAAAGTGCCGAGTATGCCGAATTTTGGGAGAAACTTAACCGCGGTGAATTTCAAGCGGCGCAATTCAAGCGCCTCACCAAAAGCGGAGGCTATGTTTGGATTGAGGCTTCTTATAATCCTGTTCTGAATGCAGCAAAAAAAGTATATAAGATTGTCAAATACGCTACCGATATAACAAATAAGCATATGGAATACAACGATTTTTCTGGTCAAATTGATGCTATCAGCAAATCGCAAGCAGTGATCCATTTTAATATGGATGGCACCATCATCACCGCTAATCACAATTTTTTGAGCACAATGGGCTATAATCTGCAAGAAATTCAGGGAAAACATCATCGCATGTTTGCTACGCCAGAATATGCAAAAAGCCCAGAATATGTTGAATTTTGGCAGAAACTCAATCTCGGTGAATTTCAAGCGGCTGAATATAAGCGCATCGGCAAAGGCGGCAAAGAAGTATGGTTGCAAGCCTCTTATAACCCCATTTTAGACATGAATGGTCAACCATTTAAGGTCGTCAAATATGCAACAGATATTTCAAACACCAAACTTCGTAATGCCGATTTTGAAGGCCAGATCAATGCAATTGGCAAATCTCAAGCCGTGATCCATTTTAATATGGATGGCACAATTATCACCGCCAATCAAAATTTCCTCAGCACTGTCGGATATTCGCTAAGCGAGATTCAAGGAAAACATCACAGCATGTTTGCAGAAGAGACCTACGCTGCCAGCCAAGAATACAAAGATTTCTGGGCAAAACTCAATCGGGGTATCTATGATTCTGGTGAATATAGACGCCTTGGCAAAGGTGGCAAAGAGGTGTGGATTATGGCCTACTATAACCCGATTCTAGATGCAGAAGGCAGACCCTTTAAAGTGGTGAAATATGCCTCCAACATTACGGACGAAATGAGGGCGCGGATACAAGCAGATCGTCTTGTTTCACAAACACTCACAGACATTAAGAATGTGTCTGCCGCTGCCGATGAAATGAACAATGCCATCACCGAAATCAGCAAAAATATGGGGCTGTCTAAAATTGCCGTGGACGATATTGTTAACAAAACTGCGGCAGCGGATGATGCGAGTTTGCAGCTACAAAACAGTTCGAAATCGATGGAAAATGTGGTCGATTTAATTCGCAATATTGCAAGCCAAGTTAACTTGCTCGCACTTAATGCTACCATCGAAGCAGCGCGTGCGGGGGATGCGGGAAAAGGGTTTGCTGTAGTCGCTGCAGAAGTAAAAAATCTCGCCAATCAAACCACCAAGGCTACAGATGAAATCGCCAAAGAAATTCAGGCCATGCAATTAGTCGCAAACAATGTGAGCGGTAGCGTTGCCACCATCGGCACCACCACAAATTCTGTGTCACAATATGTTAGCGGAGTTGCCAGCGCGATTGAAGAACAAAGCGCGGTAACCCTTGATATTTCTAACAATATGCAGCGTGCATCGCAAGGCATCGCTGATATCGATCACTGCGTTAAACAAATTGCGGGAATTAAAAATTAGTATCGTCACGGGCTGTCTTTACTTCTGGGCACAAAATAGATATGTTTTGGGCTAGATATGACAAGTACCGCACAAAAATCCGCTGCGACCAAGCCTGATCTCGCACTCACGCGCCAGATCACCGCGAGTGATATGGAGCGCGTGAATGCACTCATCATCGAGCGGGCACAGAGCGATATTGCGCTGATCTCACAGTTGATTCATCATGTAGTGCTTTCTGGGGGAAAGCGCTTGCGCCCTGCCCTCACCTTGCTTGCAGCGCGGCTTTTGGGGTATGAAGGCGAACGCCATGTCACCCTCGCTACTTGCGTAGAATTTATCCATACCGCCACCCTATTACACGACGATGTCGTCGATGAAAGCCATTTGCGCCGTGGCCTTGCCACAGCAAACGACCTCTGGGGCAATAAATCCAGCGTGCTTGTGGGCGATTTCTTGCTCAGCAAAGCCTTTCAACTCATGGTGTCGGACGGTTCGCTGGAAGTGCTGAGGATTCTCTCTGATGCCTCTGCCGTCATTGCTCAGGGTGAAGT
>JBILIE010000235.1:0-2863 GCA_044350115.1 Rickettsiales bacterium | reverse complement strand
TCACGGGGCTGCCTGCAGAAGTGCAGCATTTTGCACGGCTACCGCATCTGCTCGAAATCACCAAAGCCACGCGCAAATCGGTGGTGCATCGCCCCGCGCATATGGATTATATTGGCCTGAAACGCTTTGATAAAGCGGGCAATGCCATTGGCGAAATCCGCTTCCTTGGCCTGTTTACGTCGATTGTCTATTATCAAAGCGCGGTGGATGTGCCGGTGATTCGCCGTAAAATTAATCGCGTTTTGGCGCGGGCGAATTTTGACCCAAATTCGCATGACGGCAAATCGCTGAAAGCCATTTTGGAATTTAGCCCACGCGACGAATTATTCCAGATGAACGAAGACGAACTCTTCGATTATGCAATGGGCGTGCTTTCGGTCGAAACCCATCCCGATGTGCATGTCTTTATCCGCCGTGATATGTTTGAGCGGTTTATTAGCTGCATGGTGTTTGTGCCACGCGATCGCTTCAACACCTCGCTACGCGAACAAATCCAAGGATTGCTGGAAGCGACAATGCACGGAACCGTCACCGCCTTCTACACGCAAATGAGCGACTCGCCACTGGCGCGCGCGCATTTGATTGTGAAAACCACACCCGGAAAAATCCCCGATTTTGACCAGCAAGAGCTGCAACATCGCATCGCAAAAGTCACCTATCGCTGGGCGGATATGCTGCGCGACGGGTTGCAAGCAAAATATGGTGAAGCACTAGGTGAACAAGTCTTTTTGCGCTATCAGAATGCGTTTTCGCAATCGTATATCAATAATCACGATATTAAAAATGCGGTGTATGATATTCACCGTATTCGCGACGTGATTGGAACGGGAAAACTGGGGCTAGAACTCTTCCGCGACGAGAAATACGACCCCGAAGCAATCCATTTAAAATTTTATAACCCCGAAGGCCAAGCGGCATTGTCAGACATCCTGCCGATGCTGGAAAATCTGGGCTTCCGCGTGATGGACGAAAACCCGTTCCGCATCTCTCCTAAAGGTGAAAAACGCCGTGAAGTGTGGATCCGCGATTTCCGCCTCACCGTGCCTGCGCTGGAGAATATCAATATCCGCCCACTGAAAGAACGGTTGGAAGATGTGCTGACCAAAGTGTGGGACGGTGTGTTGGATAATGATGGCTTCAACGCGTTGAGCCTGCTCGCGAATCTCGATTGGCGACAAATTACGCTGCTGCGCGCTTATAGCCGTTATGCGCGCCAAGCTGCATTGCCTTATTCGCAAGCAGCAATGGTGCAGGCACTCACGCGTCATCCACAAATTGCACAAAAACTGGTGGTGTTGTTTGAAACACGCTTTGATCCATCTGCGTTCAAAACGCCTAAGCTGCGAGCGGCTGCCGAGGAAGAGGTGCTGGCAAGCATCAGCGAGCTTTTGGGCAAAGTCACCAGCCTTGAGGAAGACCGCATTCTGCGTCGTCTGCGTGATTTGATGACGGCGACATGGCGCACTAATTATTATCAGAAAGACGCAAACGGCGCGCCGAAAGCTTATGTGTCGTTCAAGCTGAATTCCAAAGCCGTGCCAGAACTGCCACTACCACGCCCTCATGCCGAGATTTTTGTGTTTGGGCAGCGTGTGGAAGGCATCCATCTGCGCGGTGGCAAAGTGGCGCGGGGAGGACTCCGTTGGTCAGATCGCAAAGAAGATTACCGCACCGAAGTGCTCGGCCTCATGAAAGCGCAGATGGTAAAAAATGCGGTGATTGTGCCTGTGGGCTCCAAAGGCGGCTTCGTGGTTAAACATCCGCCGACAGAGGGCGGACGTGATGCGTTTATGGCCGAAGGCGTGGCGTGTTATCAAAACTACTTACGCGGTTTGCTGGATGTTACCGATAATATTATCGACGGTAAAATTGTGCCCCCTGCGGATGTCGTGCGCCATGATGGCGATGATCCGTATTTAGTGGTCGCGGCGGATAAAGGCACTGCCACCTTCTCGGATTATGCCAATGCTGTTTCCGCCGAATATAACTTCTGGCTGGGCGATGCCTTTGCTTCGGGCGGGTCAGTGGGTTACGACCATAAAGCCATGGCGATCACCGCCAAAGGCGCGTGGATTGCAGTGAAGCGCCATTTCCGCGAAATGGGCAAAGACATTCAAAAGCAAGATTTCAGCGTCATCGGCATTGGCGATATGGCGGGGGATGTATTCGGCAATGGTACGTTGCTATCCAAACACATCCGTTTGCTGGGTGCATTTAACCACGTCCATATTTTCCTCGACCCTAACCCTGATGCGGCGAAAAGTTTTGTCGAGCGGCAACGTCTGTTCAACACCCCCCGCAGCACATGGATGGATTACGACAAAAAGCTAATCTCTAAGGGCGGCGGCATTTTCAATCGCTCTGATAAAGAGATTCCACTTTCACCAGAAGTGCGTGATATGCTCGGCGTTTCCGACAAAACCATGACCCCTGATGCCTTGATGCGTGCTATGCTGAAAGCAGAAGTGGAGCTGCTCTGGAATGGCGGTATCGGCACGTATGTGAAAGCCGAAATCGAAAGCAACGAACAAGTCGGCGATCGCGCTAACGATAATTTACGCATCAACGGCAATGAGCTGCGCGCCAAAGTAGTGGGCGAAGGCGGCAATCTCGGCTTTACCCAAATGGGGCGTATCGAATATGCGCTGACAGGCGGCAGAATCAACACCGATGCGATCGATAATTCTGCAGGGGTGGATTGTTCCGATCACGAAGTGAACATCAAAATCGCATTCCGCGCTGCGATGGAAAGCAAGCAAATCGACATCAAAAAACGCAACAAAATCCTCGAACAAATGACGGATGAGGTGGCGGGATTGGTGCTGCGCGACAACCAGTTGCAGACGCTCGCGATCACCACCGC
>JBILIE010000234.1:0-2875 GCA_044350115.1 Rickettsiales bacterium | reverse complement strand
GGATTCCCCACCGCGCGAAGTGCATAGAAGCAATTCGTTAATTTTTAGTCATCCTGCCTTAACCAATTGTTAGATCAATCCTGTTAAAATGACGTTAGCTATGAATATAGAAAACAGAGCTTTATTCCATCTAACAGGCAAGATCACTGTGTATCTTGGCCTGATGGTGGCGACGTTTGCCTGCATTTTATATTTGCAGTTTTATAACCCTGATCTGCTCAGAAGGTTAATTTTGTCGATTGATGTCGTGGGAATGACCGCGATTGGACAGGCAGAACAAAACCGACAAGCCACCATCAACACCCTCCCCATTACTTATGAGGAAAAACAGGTGCTTATTAATCATACCGTGTTTATGGGCGCTACCAGCCAAATGGTGGCACTGGCATTGGGCGCACCTTCCGAACGTAAGCCCAGCGATACGGGCAAAGGTAATCTCTATATCTATTATCAGCCAGAGGATCCGCGCCCGACTATCCTGAGTTTTGAGCAGGATAGACTGGTACATGCCTATAAAGGCTCCGCGCTGGATCTTGCAGCAGACACTTCCGCTCCTTAAGCCGCAACCGCTTCGGTATAGGCACGAAACCGAATCACGCCGTGATACGTCACGCCATCATTTTCCAGTGTAATTTCGCTAAATTCAAACCGCATCGCCACCAGATCATGCCCGTCCAGTGTGAGCGGGCCCGACAATAGCAAATCATAAACCCGATTGATAATCTCGATCACTTCTTTTTTGCTGGTTTGGCTATAGGCATGAATCGGAACCACCGTTTGCAGGCCGCTGGTTGTTTTCGTGGACCAATCCAATGCCGTGAGCGATCCAAAGACAAGATACGGGTAAGCAATCACAGGCGAAGGATTCTCGTAAACCTCTGTAACGATAGATAATATTTCGCTATCCTCGCTCAGCAGCGTGTATAACGCTTGCTGTAATGTGAAATGCGCTAATTTGCTCATTATCTCTCCTTCTTAGAATATTAACACTAATTAACCTGAAAGTGTTTCTATAGGACAAAAGTTAATTTTTGTTTAATATTTACTAATTATTGTTAATTATTAATAATTTCTTCACAAACCATCTCAAGTGTATGATTTTCCTCGTCTATATTGGCAATGTTGCGAATCAAAAACAGCCTGCTTGCCTTGCGAAGGCGCATATTGGGCACAATATCTGCCCTATATCGGGTCGAAATCTTAAAGTTCTGGCGTGTTTCCACCTTCTGATTCTCGAACCGCTCCCCCCCTCGAATCGGGTCGATGCTCGCCCAGAGTGAAACCACATTTTGCCAACTCACCATGGTACTACCGAGTTCGTCACGGCTATAAACAGGTTTTTGCAACACCAGACGATGCCGAATTTTAGAGGCTAAAATGGGGGCACTCATAAGCGTACCTCTCGATAATCCGCCAGCATCCGCTTAGCTTCGGCGGGGAAATCTTCTGCATTTTCGCGGTGGTGATAATAATGGGCGACAGCATGTAAAATCGCTTGTTTGATCGCCGCAGGCATATGGCTCGCTTCATCATATCCCGCCACATATTGCACGGTGATGCGATCCGCATTCATCCCCACATCCACTGATATCTCAGCCGCTTCAGGGATAAATTGATACTGCCCAGCAGTAAGCGTCGTTGCCGCGCCCAGATAACTGCATTGCACGCTGACGACTTCCTGAATCGGGCCGAGCGGCAATTTAACATTCTGTCCTGCCACATATTGCTGCTGCAATTGCCATGTTTGGGTCAATAGCGATTTACGCAGCCAGCTTTCCGCCTTTTCGCGCGCGGCGGTGATGAGATGGCTAATGAGGCTATCTTCCTCACTCCCATCCACCCGCAGGAAAAGTTTGGCCTCCGCCAGTGTAATCGGCTCATAGGGCGGCGGCGTGACTAATGTCAGCAGCCTTGGGGGATACTTCGTCATAATGTCTCCAAAAGTAGGTTGAACAGCAATCCCCCGATGCAGCAATTCGCGGCCGAAGCCATCGCTGACGAGGTAAATCTCTCCCGCAGAAAAAAGACGCAGCGCTCTCCCCTCTGGCGTAAGCCAATGGGTCGAGCGCATGCGTAAGATAATAAGGGAGTGGTGAGTAGTGAGTGGTGAGTAAAAAAGCAAAAAGGCCACACCAAAGTGCAGCCTTGCTAAAACCTAAAACCTAACAGCTAAAACCTAATTGCCTTCGGCCTCATCCTGTGCAATCTCAATCAGCCCTTCGGCGATTTTATGGGCACTGTCGCTATCGGGAATGTCCACCATCAATTGATGATTAAAGCCGTATTCATCTTCCATCTTTTTGCGGGTTTCTTCGTCGGGTTCGCCTTCGCCGGATTCGATAATCACGCCGTAATCTTCAGGGTAGAACACGCCGCTTTGTTGCGCTGCCATAAACGATTCCAGCTTGTCGGCACGCACCGCCACATAAGCAAAAATGCCGCCACCATCAGGGTTTTCGCCGCGCACCAGAAGAATGCAAACGGTCTTATCCGCAATATTTTGTTCAGAACGAGAGAGTTCAGCCAATGGCTTCTCCTGTTATTAGTTATTCTTAACGCATAGGATACCGAATCTGCATAATAACGTCAAGTTAAGGGTTTAAGACAACTTATCCACAACCCCATATTGCCTTATAAGCGCGGCATTGCGGCAACAGTGACCACCTCGTCGTCCCGACAGAGCCGCAGGCGACGAGGGACCTCGCCTAATTGGGCAAGATCTCTCCTCACTGCGCTCGTTCGGGAGGACGAACACAAAACTGTCACAAAACCTTCACACTTAACCCATTGAGAGAGAGAGAGAGAGAGAGAAATGGTAAGTTGGGGATAGTTTTTTCACTTTCTCATACGTTTGCTTGCAAACCTCTGTGAAGTG
>JBILIE010000232.1:0-2901 GCA_044350115.1 Rickettsiales bacterium | reverse complement strand
ATCAGTGAAGCGTTTACGACGGTCAACAGCGGGTGCCGACATCGACACCGAAGAAGCGCGCATCCCTTCGGATCCTGCACTTGGCAGAGTATGCTCTGCATTGTCGTTTTGGGTGATGGGGGCAAGGGTGCGAAAATAAATCACGCCCACCAATATTTTGCCAGATTCCAGCGCTACGGCACTTTGGCGAATCCACAATGTCTGCCCGCCATGGGTCAGACGATAGCGATAATTACTGCTGGCGATGGGGCGGGTGAGCCAGGTTTCGCGCTGCTGCTCCCATTTAATGCGATCTTGCGGGTCAATCAGCGCCTGCCAGTCTTCGGCATTACTAGGCAACCCCGCAGCGAAAGGAAATACTTCCGCCATATTCTCGCTAAAACTCATCTCGCCGGTTTCTAAATTCCAGCGATAGAGCACAGTATCCGCCGAAGTCAGCGCCAGTCGCAGCATATCCACAGGAACCACCCCCGGATTCATTCCAAGGATAGCGAGTTGAGGCTCATGCGCGGCAGGTATCGTCATGATAATTTGCATCTTTCTTTCATGTGTCTCATCCACAAAGCACGCGGATAACAGCACTGTTCAATATTTATTCTAGCAACCAAAAGTTAAAGAGAGTTAAAGACGCATCGCATTTGAGCTAAAAAATATCTATGTGTCGTTGCCGCTCCCTAGGCCGTGCTGCAATAGCAGATGACAGCAGGCATGGCGGAGGTGTATAAAGCCCCCTCACAATCACTTGGCAGGAGAATTTATGAACAAGATAATGACATGCACGGTGCTGGCGGGTTTGCTGGTGGGTATGGCGGCAAACGCACAGCAGCCCAGCCCGCAAATGCAGGACGCGATGCGCGCCAAAATGCAGGACAAAGTGCGCGAGACAGATACAGATGGCGACGGTGCAATCTCCCATGCCGAATTTATGGGACAGGCGGAAACGCGCTTCAAAACGGCGGATCTCAATGCCGATGGCAAAATTACTCCCAATGAATTTGAAGAATTGCGTCAGAAACTGATGAAGCAAGCCATGACGGCGCGCGGCACACAGGAGCGCAGATAATGAAGGCGGCATATTTGTGTGTGACGCTTTCGGCGCTGGCCTCACATAGCGCGCTGGCTTCAGATCCGATGATGCTTTCGGTGAAGGGGGTGGAAGAAGGCAAAGCCATCTCTGCGCCTTATGCCTATTGCGCGCCGAGTGCCGACGGAAAATCGCAAGACGGCAAGAACCTACGCCCAAGTTTAAGCTGGATAGATGCCCCCAAAGGCACGCAATCTTTCGCGCTGGTGATGGTGGACCCTGATGTGCCCACCGATTTTACCGATGCCGGTAAAGCAGGTAAAACCATTCCTGCCAGCATGAAGCGTCAGGATTTTTATCATTGGGCAGTGGTGGATATTCCCGCAACCGCCACGGCACTCCCCGCAGGCAAAGGCCGTGGACACGATAAAACGCCACTGGGCGTGGGTCGCGAAGGTATCAATGATTACGCCACCTTTATGAAACCCAAAGACCCCAGCATTTATGCAGGCTATGATGGCCCCTGCCCGCCATGGAACGACGAGGCGGTGCATCATTACCACTTCCAGCTCTATGCGCTGGAGGTGCCTAAACTGGATTTACCCGAAGGCTTCACCGCCAAAGAAGCCGCGATGGCGCTCAAAGCCCATATCATCGGCATGGCGGAAGTAACGGGGACGTATTCGTTGAATGCAGGTTTGAAGTGAGAAAACAAAAAGGCCGCACATCTTGGGTAAGAATGTGCGGCCTTTCGTAAAACAATAACAATAGAATTAGAATTCCATTGTTATTGTTTTTAGTATCAGTTTTTTGTCTTGCTCTTGCTTGGATTGGTTACCCCGCTGACACTCAATAATATCTCGGATTTTAAGTCCATCCGATGTTGTCTCCGGCACCCAGCATTCCCATATTAATGGGTTTACTGGTTGAGACAGCAGTGCCCGAGAAAACTCTTTTGGCGCCCATTCGCCTTCTTTGATACGCTCTAAGAGCGTTATCGTTAGTGCTTTATTAAGGCGGTAAACCACCTTAACTGTTAAAATTTTCTGAGTGGAATCCCACTCTGTGGCAAATGCCACCCCTGGTTTCTCTAGCTGGATTGTGTCAATTGACATGGTTGCCCAGTTCCCTGTGGTTGAGTCAGGGGTTTGAATCGTTAGCGTCACAAATCTCGGAACGGATATCCGTTCCGGCACAAGCAGGTGCAATGCCTGCTGGTAAGATTTTGTTTGTGCGCTCGCTTCAAAAGCAAGTAAAGAAATAAGAAACGCAATGAAAAAAATTGCCTTTTTCATAATAAGAAAAAAAAATAAATAATAAATAAATACCAAACCCCTTGCTATAGGGATTCATAGGTTTGGCTGAGAACGTTAAGAAATCAACTTAGTAAGCGCAGGCCACAGTAATCCACCAACACACACATTAATGAAGAAGGGGCGCGGGGCAACTGAGCTTAAACTAAGTAAGCAAGAACGAATTGGAATATTAACAGAAATTAACCGCCCTGCCAAGAGGCTGGAGGGGTTTAGGGCAAAACTTCATCAAACTGTCATATTACGCGCCGTGGGCACCTTCTAAAGCTTCGCCCAATCCGGCAGCACGCCCAATTCCACCCCGAAGACGAGCGGCAGCAGCACATAAGCGGCGAATACCAATATAAACACCGCGGCGATATTGAGCCACATACCCGCACGCGCCATTTGCGGCACAGTGACGAGATGGGTGCTGAACACGATCGCATTCGGCGGGGTGCTAATCGGCAACATGAAGGCGCAACTTGCGGCAAGTGTGGCGGGAATCGCCAGCAGCAATGGGTTTTCGCCGCAGCCAATCGCCACGCTGGTGATTACGGGCAAGAAGGCGGTGAGGGTGGACAT
>JBILIE010000231.1:0-2910 GCA_044350115.1 Rickettsiales bacterium | reverse complement strand
ACCGCTGATCACCGTCTGCACAATCGCCGCATCGCGCACATCACGCGCAAAGACACCCGCTTGGTCGAGCGAACTGGCAAAAGCCACGGTTCCCCAACGCGAGCAACGCCCATAAGTCGGTTTTATCCCCACAATGCCGCAAAAACTGGCTGGCTGGCGAATCGAACCGCCCGTATCCGTCCCCAGTGCCGCTGGCGCCAATCCGCCCGCCACCGAAGCAGCAGAACCACCCGATGATCCTCCCGGAACACGATCTTTTCCATCCGCCGCTTTCCACGGATTTTTCACATTGCCGAAATAGCTGGTGATATTGGCCGAACCCATCGCAAATTCATCGAGATTGGTTTTGCCAGGCATCACCGCGCCTGCATCCCACAATTTCTGCGTCACGCTGGATTCATATTGCGGAATAAACCCTTCGAGAATATGCGAAGCCGCTGTAGTTTGAACACCTTTGGTGCAGAACAAATCTTTCACCGCCACAGGCACACCCGTCAGCGCACCAGCATTACCCGCCGCAATCGCCGCATCGGCAGCAGCAGCCTGCTCTAACGCTTTTTCGGGTGTCAGCGTGATAAACGCATTATAATGCGGGTTTTCACGCTCGATTTTCGCGTTGCTGGCTTTCGCCACTTCCACCGCAGAGAATTGTTTATTTTTGAGGCCATCACGGAGAGCCGCAACGCCAAGTTGAGTTAAATCAGTCATGGCTATTCAATCACTTTCGGTACAGCAAAACAGTTATATTGCGCAGCAGTCGCATTTTTCACGACCAATTCGGGGTAGCCACCATCCGTCACAGCATCAGCACGCATCGGCATTTGCATTTCAAACACGCTGTTTGTCTGCGGCACATTATCGGTATTCACCTGCTGGAGCTGCTCCATCCAGTCAAGGATCTTGCTCATTTCCCCTGCATAATATTCCGCTTCGCCTTCACCCAAACTGATGCGCGCTAGTTTTGCCACTTTTGTAGCGATAGTTTTATCAATAGACATTAGAACACTTCCCAGATTTAAGAACCATATTGCTTTTAGAAAAGAATCCCGCCAATGGCAAGCTTGCATCAAAGCAGCGATTCATTTATAGTGCATTGTATGATAGCGATTAATCTACCTCCTGAATTTGAACTCAAACTTGCCTCCTATGCGGTAACGCTTGGACAAAGCGAGGCGGTGCTAGCAAAACAAGCAGTGATTGATTTTATTGAAGAAATGGAAGACATCGCCCTTGTTGAAGCACGTATTGCCGAGAATAACCCCCGTATAAGCCTGCAAGAAATGCGTGAACGCCTTGGTCTAGACGATTAGGCCACTCAGGATGATTTGGTGTGTAGAGCTTGACGATGGCATCGAAAAAGAGTTGCGTAAATTAGGCAAATCCACACAGAAAAAAATCATTAATTACCTTGAAACGCGCATCGCTACTCATGAAGACCCTCGCCGTTTCGGCAAGGCCTTACGTGGAAAATTAAGCGGATTATGGCGTTATCGTGTCGGTGATTTAAGGATTATCTGTCGTATTGAAGATACAAAATTAATCGTATTAGTGATTACTATCGGCCATCGCAAAGAGATTTATGATTAGTTTTGAGGTAAAAGAATTTTCAGCACAACTCCCCCCCCTTGGCCGTTTACTAGGGTTGGATCTTGGCAGCACGACCATTGGGTTAGCGATGACAGATGAGCGCCGCCAGATCTCCTCGCCATTGCAAACCATCATCCGTTCGAAATTCACCAAGGACGCCACCACCCTTAAGGAACTCATTACCAAACATAATATCTGCGGATTAGTGCTAGGCTACCCGCTGAATATGGACGGATCCGAAGGCCCGCGCTGCCAATCTACGCGGCAATTTGTTCGCAGCCTCAACTCTCCCCTTCCCGTCCTCTTCTGGGACGAACGCATGAGCAGCATGGTGGTCAACCGTATGATGACGGACGAAGCCGACCTCTCCCGCCAGCGTCGCGCTGAATTGGTGGATAAACTCGCTGCAAGCTATATCCTGCAAGGCGTTTTAGATAGTATGGCAAAAGGCCGCTAGTTCGCTATCACACTCATTATTCTAGCTACTATGCAATCTTAAATAAAGCTTCCTGCTTGCCGCCACAACCCGTTGTGTGGTCGGTCAGCGCAATAGGGTAATCTCCAGTGAAACAGGCATCGCAATATTGCGGTTGTTTGCTGTCACGGTTTGCTTCGCCGAGCGCACGGTAGACGCCATCAATACTCAAAAATGCCAGTGAATCCGCGCCGATGAATTCGCGCATTTCTTCAACGCTCATATTCGCGGCGAGCAATTTATCGCGCTCTGGGGTGTCCACGCCGTAAAAACAACTATGCGTAGTCGGTGGGCTGGCAATGCGCATATGCACTTCGCTGGCGCCTGCTTCACGCACCATCGCCACGATTTTTTTGGAGGTAGTTCCGCGCACTATGGAATCGTCCACCAACACCACGCGCTTGCCTTTAATCATCGCGATATTGGCATTGTGCTTGAGTTTCACGCCTAAATGGCGCACCTGATCTGTCGGCTCAATAAACGTCCGCCCAACATAGTGATTGCGGATAATGCCCAGCTCAAACGGCAGCCCTGCTTGCGCGGCATAACCAATCGCCGCAGGCAGCCCCGAATCGGGCACAGGCACCACTAAATCGGCATCGCTCGGGGCATCTTTCGCCAATTCCGCACCGATGGCCTTGCGTACTTGATAGACGTTTTTATCATTCAAAATACTATCAGGACGCGAGAAATAAACATATTCAAACACGCAGAAACGCTCCGATTTCTGCTCAAAAGGCCGCAGGCTTTGCAGGCCATTTTCGCGGATCACGATCATCTCGCCCGGTTCAATATCGCGCAGTAATTCTGCACCGATAATGTCCAGCGCGCAGCTCTCGCTTGCCAAA
>JBILIE010000054.1:0-8674 GCA_044350115.1 Rickettsiales bacterium | reverse complement strand
AAAACACATAGAATTTCGCAGTCACAGGGTTGCTGAGCAGACCCCAGATGAGATAACCGCAAAGCAGAATACCCAGTGCAGGGAAATAAGGCGAGAAAGGAACTTTGAACGGACGATCAAGGTTTGGCTCTTTCACACGTAGATACAATACGCTGAAGCAGATAATGGCAAAGGCGCAGAGTGTGCCAAGGCTCACCAAATCGCCCAGAATGCTGATCGGCGTGACCGCCGCCAATATCCCAATCACCACGCCCACAATGATGGTATTCAACCATGGGGTTTGGAATTTAGGATGCACTGCCGCAAAGACAGGCGGAATCAGACCATCACGCGACATCGTATAGAAAATGCGCGTTTGACCATAAAGCAGCACCATCATCACCGAAGTCAAACCCGCAATGGCACCGATTTTAACGAGGAAAGCAAACCAACCCAAGCCAATTGCATCCACAGCGACTGCCATAGGGTCTGGCACAGCAAGCTCAGTGTAAGGCACTACGCCCGTCAATACTGCCGACACGCCCATATACAAAATAGTGCAAACAAGCAGCGAACCCAAAATACCAAAAGGCATGTCTTTTTGTGGATCCTTCGCTTCCTGCGCTGCCGTCGAAACTGCTTCAAAGCCTACATATGCAAAGAACACAATCCCCGCGCCGCGCAAAATGCCGCCCCAGCCATATTGGCCATCCACGCCCGTAGGCTCGGGAATAAACGGATGCCAGTTTTCAGGATTCACATACCACATACCAATCAGAATAAACAACAGCACCACCACCATTTTGATGCCGACAATGATGTTGTTCACTTTTACCGATTCTTTCACGCCGCGAATGAGCAATGCCGTCATCGCGCCAATCCCCAGCATCGCCAGCAGATTAAAGCCTGAATTAATCGTCACCTCATGCGTGGCATGATCCATCGACATGGTCGGGGTAGTAAATGCCGCAGGAATCACGAGTCCGAAAGATTTGAGAAAACTCACCACATAGCCCGACCAGCCAACAGATACCGTCGCCGCCGCCACGCCATATTCAAGCAATAGTAGCCAACCCATCATCCACGCAAAAATTTCACCGAGGGTGGCATAAGAATAAGTGTAAGCACTACCCGAAACCGGCAATACCGAAGCCAACTCTGCATAGCAAAGCCCCGCAAAAGCACAGCACAGACCCGCCAGAACGAAGGAGAGCATAATCGCAGGTCCAGCATATTGCGCCGCCGCCTGCCCTGTCATCACAAAGATACCCGCACCAATGATGCAGCCGATACCCATAGAAAGTAAATTCCATTTACCCAAGGTGCGCTTGAGTTCGCTACGGCCAGATTCCGCCTGAATGCGGGCGACCGATTTTTTGATCAGTAGTTGGTTCATAAATACTAACGCTCTCTGTTAATTGAGTTGTGTCATTTTTTTATTATTGAAGACGACAAATAGCAGATTGAATTCATATGGCAATCTTCTATCCATAAAGCATTGATTAAACTAACGCTTTCCAATCCCCCACCACCGGATCAAAGCAGCGCATATGGCCTTCGTCTAAATCAAAGTGCCAGCCATGGAGGAACAGGTTTTTTTCCTCTATTCTTTCTTGCACAAAAGGGAAGGTTGCCAGATTCGCCAGTGATTTCTCTACTGCCTTACGCTCGCAGACTCCTGATTGATGTTCGAGCGAGGCATCGTGATGATGCGCGATGACCTCCTGTCGCACATCGCTCGCAATATTCATCCACGAACGGATAAAACTCTGCGCGCCTGATTTAGGCTGATTATCCTCCATCAATGCCCGAATCCCCGCGCATTTGCTGTGGCCAAACACAATCACATGCTTAACCTGCAGAATCTTCACCGCAAATTCCAGCGCCGCGCTGGTGCCGTGATAGGTGTGATCGTCAGGCTGAAATGGCGGCACCAGATTAGCCACATTCCGAATGACAAACAGCTCGCCCAGCTTAGAATCCATTACAATCGAAGGATCCACGCGCGAATCGCTGCAGGCGATAATCGCCACGCTCGGCGATTGCCCTTCGCGCACAAGCTTTTGAAAATCGCCATCGTCATGTTGAAAATATTGCTGGTGAAATTGCTGATAGCCAGCAATGAGTTGCGCTATTTTAGCGGGCATAATCTTGTTCCTCGCAATTTTAAAGCTAGCGATGCTTAAAGAGATTACCCCCTAAAATCAAGCTGTGATTCCTTTTGTATTTTTGTATAACAGACAGAACCAAAGGAAATTTCGATGATTACGGCATATTACTGGCACGATAACAACTTGGTTTCTGCGCCTTTTCAGGCAACGGATAAGCTCCCCGCCAAAGTGGTGTGGATAGACATTATCGATTTTACTGCGGAAGAAGAAGTCAGCCTTGAAACACAACTAGGAATTGAAATTCTCACGCGCGAAGAGATTTGGAAAAACCAAGTGCTCAACCGTAATTATACTGAAAATAGCGTTTCGTATATGACTGCCGCGCTCATCAAAAAAGTTGATACGCCGCACCCTGAAATCAGCCCTGTGACGTTCATCTTATCAAAAGATTATCTGATCACTTTGCGTAATCTCTCGCCCACTTCTTTCCGCAATTTTGCACAGCGTATTTTACATCACCCCCATTCTTTCACGACTGGCCCTGCAGTGTTGGAAGGCTTGCTGGAAGAAATCATCACCCGCGTGGGGTTCAATTCTGAAAATGTGGTAGATCAGCTCGATATGCTCTCGCATGATATTTTTGACCCCAATGCGATTGAGAAATATAAAACCAGCCCTTCGGGGATGATGAAACAAATTTTACGAAGACTGGGCGGGTGCGCCGATCTTAACTCTAAAATCAATGAGAGCCTGCATAGTATTGCGCGGCTGCTCGCTTTCTTTTCGCGATTGAACGAGCACGACGCCGAGATGAACGATGCACTGAGCATTCTCACTTCCGACGTGCGGACGCTCTCGTATCAAACCGCATTCTTATCCGACAAAATCACCTTTCAGCTCGACGCCACCTTGGGGATGATTAATGTGGAACAAAATAGCATCATCAAAATTTTCTCGGTCGTGGCAGTGTTCTTTCTCCCGCCCACGCTGGTTTCCAGCATTTATGGCATGAACTTTAAACATATGCCCGAACTTGATTGGATAACGGGCTACCCCATCGCCATCAGCATCATGCTTCTTTGCGCGCTGGTACCTTTCGTTTATTTCAAACGTAAGGGTTGGCTATAGGGATTAAGCGGTTTTCACGCTGCCTGCGGCAGAAAATGGATTATCCGTCGCATATTCCATCACCTCATTTAAGGCCTTGCCTTCCAGCGGTTTTTCTATGCTTAGGTCATAGGCTTTTTCCATTTGCGCGAGCTGGGCTTTTGCAGCTTGTGCTGCCGCCGTTTTGCCTTGCAGTGCCAGCAAATTACCCTCCACCGCCTTCACAAATACCCGCGTATCTACCGCATGAGGTGTGGCACCCGCATCCACCATTTTTTCACGCAATTGATGCTTGCCCGCACGCAGCAAATCGCCAGTGAGATAGCCTTGCTTCATCGTCTGCATAATCGCTTCATGCAGTTGATCTGCGTAAGTTTCCAGCGTGGGAAGTTGATTTTTCTTTCCCGTATAACGCATCGCCTCGGCATAGCCCGTTAAGATCGCAATCGGGTTGAGTTTTAAATGCCCCGTGTGAATCATACCATAAGGCTTATTCGGGCGACCAAACAACAAATCAGGCGCGGTACCGCCCGCGCCCGTTTCCACCAAGAATCCACGATCACTCAGCAAAATAGAATCATAGGACGCTTTGTTATTCGCCAGTGCGGGGAATAAATCGGCGATAATATCCCCCCAGAGATTATTCAGTGCCAGAATCACGCCGTCTTTCGGCGGATGCGTCAGCATTTTTGCCGCAATTATGGCGGGGTCAGCAATTTCCACCTTAATCCCTGCTTTGTCCAAATCAGCTTTGCGCGTTGCCACGGCTTCTTCAATCACATTCGCAATCGGGCCTTCTGTCAGCGAATGAGCATCAAAGCCAAAATACAAATGCTTCACTTCCTTACCGCAGACTTTATCGCTCAGCGCATAATCAATCATCCGACGCGTGTAATCCACTGCCGCTTGCGCGCTGTTGCTGGCCATCAGGCACATCTGCCCTGCTTTAACATCTACCGATTTCAGCACTGCACCGCTTTCGTCTTTGGTCAGAATTTTGCCATCCGTTTCAGGCGTAAAATGCACGCCGCCATATTCGTCGCCATAGCCATTCGACAACCGCCCCACCGCAATCGCATGTTCGGTGTGTTTATACTGCAGGCCATCTTTTTTCACCGCCTCCAGCACGGTTTGAATTTGCTTGCCGTAGAGATCATCTGGGCAAAGCATAATCATCGGGCGTTCTGGGTTCGAGCAATTCGCCATCAGATACGCAAAAGCATCGTCCACCAAACCCGTATAACGCTTCAGGCCTTTTTTCTCGAATTGGTCTTTGAATTCTTCGTTAAAAATTTTCTCTTCCAGTTTCGCATTCGGCGCATCCACACTGCTCAGCACCGTGTTTTTATTGGTGAAGTAAACATCCGCGCCTTGCAGCAAAGCTTGCGTATAGGTCTCACGAATCAGTTTTTCTACCTCGGCTTTATCCACAAACGTCGTGGCTAAAGTGGAATCTTTTTGTAAGGCAAATTCGGGGCCATTCGCGCCTTTCAGCGGCGTTTCTTTGCCCGCAGCATCGACAAAAAATACTTGGAAAGTTTGATTGTCTTTTCCCGCGCAAATCACTTGGGCATTCTCTCCGCGCCCGCCTTTTTCTAGCGTTTTGATGGTCACGGGCGTGGTCGTTTTCCAATGCGTTTCAACGGGTTTCACCAACTCTGCGCTGGCCGTGGGAATGCGAATAATCGACGCATCCAGCCCCGCAATCCCGCGCACAGGCGCATTGGGTGACTTCCCTTTGCCGAGTGCCGTCGTGGGCTGTGCGCTACCAATTTTCGCGCAAACATAATCCAGTTCTGCCTGCGTTGCCGTCGCCCCAGGATATTTAATCGCCGCAGCTTTCTCTTTCAGTGCCGCCTGCACACCGTCCATCACCGAAGCACCATCAGTGCGAACGCGGTTGGCAAGACTCCAATCCACGTCTTTAATCACCACCAAATCTCCTGCCGTTTTCTCTAGAAAAGGCTGAATCACATGGTCGTGAGTATAGGCAAAAGAGCCATCGCCCGTGAAAGTATAAAGATTTGGAGTATTCGCCATTGTGATGTTTCCTGTACATAGAATAATAGATTCTGGCACAATAGCGGAGAAAATGTCAAAAAAGTCTTAACTCCCACCAACGAAATAAAAACAGGCCAAAATAGCGATGGATTGGGTATATAGAAGGGTTAACTATTGATCGTTGAAGGAAGATGGACTAATTGTGGCGGCTGACTCGCACCCCTCAACAAATTTATTATTCCATGACCGAATTTCAACGTATCGACCGCCTCCCGCCTTATGTATTTGCGGAGGTGAACAACATTAAAGCCGAGGCGCGCAGTCGAGGCAAAGACATCATCGACCTCGGCATGGGCAACCCCGATATGCCGCCTGCGCCGCATATTATCGAGAAAATGCGCGAAGTGGCGCTCGACCCTAACGCGCATGGTTACTCCGCCTCCAAAGGCATCAACGGGTTGCGTAAGGCGCAAGCGGCTTATTATCAGCGCCGTTTTGGGGTGGAGCTAGACCCAAATAAAGAAATCGTCACCACCATCGGCTCGAAAGAAGGCCTCGCGAATTTGGCCTCAGCCATCACCAATGGTGGGGATACGATTTTAGTGCCCAACCCCAGCTATCCCATCCACCCCTATGGCTTCGTGATTGCGGGTGCCTCGGTGCGCCATATCCCAAAAACCGACGAAATGCCGTTTCTGGACGCGCTGAAGCTGGCGATTCGCCACACCACGCCAACGCCAAAAGCCCTAGTACTGAATTATCCCTGCAACCCCACGGCAGAAACGGTAAGCCTCGATTTCTACGAAGAAGCAGTCGATATTTGCCGCCATCACGGGATTTATATTTTATCGGATCTCGCCTATTGCGAATTGTATTTTGATGGCAACCCGCCGCCATCGATTCTGCAAGTCAAAGGTGCAAAAGACGTGGCGATCGAATTTACTTCGATGAGCAAAACCTATTCGATGGCAGGCTGGCGTATTGGCTTTGCTGTGGGCAATCAAAAACTCATCGGCGCGCTGACGCGGATCAAATCCTATCTCGATTATGGTTCGTTCACGCCGCTGCAAGTGGCGGCTGTCCACGCATTGAATGGCCCGCAAGATTGTGTCGAAGAACTCCGTCAACGCTACAAAGAACGCCGCGATGTGCTGGTGGACGGCCTGCATAAAGCGGGCTGGATGGTGCCCGTACCCAGCGCGAGTATGTTCGTTTGGGCGCCGATTCCCGAACCTTTCAAACATCTTGGCTCACTCGAATTTTCGAAATTACTGATGCGTGAAGCCGAAGTCGCCGTCGCCCCCGGTGTCGGTTTTGGCGAATATGGCGATGGCTATGTGCGCATCGCTTTGGTCGAAAACCGCCAGCGTTTGCGCCAAGCCACGCGTAATATCAAACAGTTTTTGCAAACGGATGTCGAAAAGAAAATCGCGGAGAATGCGTAAATGATGCCCCCCCTCCGTATTGCAATTGCTGGTCTTGGCACGGTCGGTGCGGCTGTCTTTAAACTCGTACAACAACAATCCGTGCCAGTGCAGATCGTTGCCATTTCTGCGCGTGATAAAACCAAAGACCGTGGCCTGAATTTGGCTGGCGTGCGCTGGGAGAGCGACCCGCTCGCGCTCGCATCGGCAACGGATGTGGATGTGATTATCGAAACCATCGGCGGCAGCGAAGGTGCGGCGAAAGACTTGGTGGAAGCGGCACTCGCTAATGGTAAAGATGTAGTGACCGCCAATAAAGCCCTGCTCGCCGTGCATGGCGAGATGCTTGCCAAACTCGCCGAACAGCATAGCCGCATGCTGGCATTTGAAGCGGCGGTGGCGGGCGGGATTCCCGTCATCAAAACCCTACGTGAAGGGCTGGCGGCGAATGCTTATGAGAAAATCATCGGCATCCTCAATGGCACCTCCAATTATATTCTGTGGCGGATGGAAAACGAAGGCTTCACCTTTGAAGAAGCCCTCGCCGAGGCCACACAGCTGGGGTATGCCGAAGCCGATCCCAGTTATGATATCGACGGGATTGATACCGCGCAGAAGCTCTCGCTGCTTACCGCGCTCGCCTTTGGCTGCGCGCCCGCCGTGGCGGCTATTCCGATTGAGGGCATCCGCAATCTTAGCCATCTCGATATGTATTTCGCCGATGAGCTGGGTTACACCATCAAGCTGCTCGGCATCGCCTGTCGTCATGCAGATGGACGGATTGAACAGCGCGTGCATCCCTGCATGCTCCCCGCCGATTCGCCGATCGGGGTGGATGATGTGTTCAACGCTATCGTGATCGAAGGCGAACCCGTGGGTCGCATCACGCTTGAAGGACGCGGCGCAGGCGGCGGCCCCACTGCGTCTGCCGTGGTGGCGGATGTGTTAGATATTGCGCGCGGCAATCGCTATCTGCCGTTTGGCAAGGTCACTGCCGCTAAATTCGTGCCTAACGATGAACTCACTTCCGCATGGTACTTGCGTTTAGCCGTGAAAGACGAACCCGGCGTACTGGCCGATGTCACCCGCATTTTCGCCGAGGAGAAAATCTCGCTCTTGTCATTCCTGCAACATTCGCATCAGCCAGAACAGGCCGTACAACTGGTGCTCACCACCCATGTCACTCAAGAAGCCGCCATGCGCCGCGCCATCGCCAAAATCGACGCCCTCGCCAGCGTGACGGAGAAGCCGACGGCGATTCGGATTGAGGAATAACACCGCCGCCGTCATTGCGAGGCAAAGCTGAAGCAATCCAGTCCTACCGCGAGCTAGATTGCCGCGCTACGCTCGCAATGACGAAATAAGAAAGACGGAAGATGACAGAAAAACCGCTCCACGAACGCTACCCTAGTTTGTTTCATTACACCAATGCCGCAGGGCTGGACGGGATATTGAAAAGCCAGACGTTGTGGGCAACCCATGCCGAGCATTTGAATGATTCACAGGAGTTGAAGGCGGCGCGACCATTGTTAATGAGTGTTGCTGATGCTGCAATTAGAAAAGTGTACGAAGAAGCCGAGTTTGAAGGAAAATTTTTGCCTGAGAAAGTGAGTGAATTGGGAGGAAAAGAAGAAATTATACGTCAAGATGTAAAAAGAATAATTCATTCTCACGATGATCCTGAAAAACCAATTGAAGGGTCTTTTGTCATTTCGTTTTACGGTGTGGAACCGTGCCTAGAAAGCGAATATGACTTTGAGAATGGTGTGCTCAGTCAGTGGCGCGGTTATGGTAATGGGGAAGGTTATGCTATAGAACTGGATACCGAAGCATTAGATCGTTTAAGACAGGAGTCAAATTTAAGCAGTGCAATAAATGGTGTTTCATATAAAACTTCGGACGAGCAAATACCTGAAGAGCTCATTAAATTATATCAAGACTTCTATACAGGTTTGTATAATTCACAAAAAGAGATGCTCAAGGGGATTAATGAGGGGGAGTCTTTAGATAAAAATATAGTTCTTTTTCTGACTTCGTATCTTGCAATTGTCA
>JBILIE010000230.1:0-2925 GCA_044350115.1 Rickettsiales bacterium | reverse complement strand
AAAGGAGAACATGGTGGCGATGTCATGCAAACGGTTTGTCAAACAACAGGTATCGAATGCGGTAAAATCCTATGGGAGACAAAACGCACAAAAAACTGGATGGAAGGCTGGCTTACCAAGCTGCGTGGCGATCAACGCACGGCTAAAGCAGAAATCGCTGTGATGATGTCCTATGCATTGCCTGCGGGTGTAACAACCTTTGATCAGCGTGATGGTGTATGGATATGCGCCCCACAATATGCCATTCCACTTGTCACAGCCCTACGCCAGACCCTCTTAGAAGTAGCTAATAGCAAGCAGTCGCAAATAGGCCAGCAATCCAAGATGGAGCTAGTTTATGACTATCTGACAGGCCCACGATTTAGGCATCGCGTTGAAGCAATTGTTGAGAAGTTCGGCGATATGCAAGCCGATCTAGCGAAAGAAAAGAAGTTCATGCAAAAACAGTGGGCAAAGCGCGAAATGCAAATGCAGGGCGTGCTGGATTCTACTGTAGGTATGTATGGAGATTTGCAGGGTATTGCAGGCAAGGCATTGCAGGAGATTGAGGGGTTAGACGTACCGCTAATTGAGTTAGACGAAGATAAGGTCATAGTTACAGGAATATTGTGAAAAAAAAGAAGTACGAAAGAGTTAGTAATTATAGCCAGTTGATGAATATTTCTGGTATGAACCCTTGGGGGCTAATGTAACATGACAACGTATCCAAAAGGAAAACACCCCGGAGCCGTATGGAAGAAAACAGACTTCCAGATTCATACACCGAGAGATCCACAATGGTCTGGCAGTCCGCATATGACAGGTGGTTCGGGCGCGGAAGAAGATGTGCGTCAGGCTTGGATGGATGCTTTTATCCAAACGTGTGTTGATAAAGGCCTACACGCCATTGCTATTACCGACCATCATGATTTTTGCTTTATACCGTATGCTCAGAAAGCTATTGCTAATCTTCCAGATGGTTCCAAAAAGCCTTGGCTATTTCCCGGAATGGAAATTACATGTAATGACGCCGTACAATGTATCGCTCTTTTTGACCCACTCACAAAGTGGAATGACTGGGTGCGAATTTTTGGACTGCTAAATAATATTAATATACCCGATGGGGATTCAGATAAGGCTCCCCAAGCAATCCAATGCGGAAAAGATATTGCTGACTTAATCGAGAAAATTGCAAATGATAAGCATTTAAGCAAACACAGCTTAATTCTGCCTCACGGAGGCGATCCGAGTGATCATAAAAGTATTATCAAGAATGGCTTCAATGTTCGATTCCAACAACTGCCTATCGAGGGTGTATATATTGATAAAAATTACCATAAGCTTAATGGAAAAACCAAACGACGAATATATGGCGAGTCTTTATCTTGGGGTAACCGACGCAAAGGAGTCATTTCAACTGGCGACAATCGTTCTGCTGGCTGGGAAAAACTAGGGACTAATACTTGCTGGATTAGACTAGGTGAGCCCACCACTGAATCCATTAGGCAAGCATTGCTGGCTGATGAAGCGCGTATTGCCTACGAAACTCCGTCATTGCCATCACAGCGCGTACTAGAAATTCGAGTAAGTTCCAGCTTATGCGGTAAGAGCTTTGAATTGGTAATTAATGATGGCTTTACAGCTCTCATTGGCGGCAGGGGTTCAGGGAAGTCTGCAATTTTAGAGTATCTTCGATTTGGATTAGGACGCAGTGCAATAGATACTGGAACTGATGATGGTGCAGAGCGGGAAAGAGAAAAAGGGCTGATTGAGCAGACCCTTGCCGATGGATTTGTGGAAGTAATACTAGACCGCGATGGCGTGGTTGAAACATGGAAAAGAACCTACGAGGAGCGTGAATACATTACGGTCAGCGTCGAAGGTGTGGAGCCAGAACGCATAACAATAGCGATTGCCCAAGAGCGATTTCGGGCGCGTGCGTTCTATCAGAAGCAGCTATCAACCTTAGTTAAAGGTAAAAATGCAGTCGATCAAATCACTGGAATTGCCGCTGCCGAGTTTTTGGATGCCAGAAGGCAGATAGAACAAGATTTAGGCTCTGCCAAACGTGAGATAAAAACAGCCCTACAGGAAACCATAAAGTATTGGATTGCCGAGTCTGAGCACAATGCAGCCAAAAATAGTGTGGCTGATTTACGCCGCCGGTTAGCTGCAATTAAAAAGAAATTAGAAGAATCGGGTCTGACACCAGAAAATCAAGCCATCTTAGAAAAAGCGCCAAGCTATAGAAGCACTACCGCTCTATTTTTTGAATTAAGCGAATTAGTTGAATCTGACAGTTCTAGTATTCAAACACTAGAGGCCGAGCTTCAATCTTTAGATTCTTCTCAATGGTCTGATGTAGTGCAGTTCGACGAAGCGCAGGCCATGAAGATATTTGTCGATCAGGCCAAGGTCGAAGTAACAAAGAAAATTGCTGAAATAAAGGCTTCGCTTGCTACGATTGAAGCCAAACGAAAAGAGCTTTCTAACGCATTCAAGATAAAAGCTGATGCCTTTGAGACTCAGCACAGCGAAGCTATTCAACAACAGGCAAGCTTGCAAACCTTAATCGCAGAGTCTCAGAAGTTAAATGCCGAATTGCAGCAAGCGGAGGCTAGAGAGCGTAAAACTGAATCCGTATTAAAGTTGCTGGAGAAGAACCAAGAAAAGTTGGTTAAATCTCGGCAGGCGCTGCATGAAGTGTTGGTCAAGAAAGCGGACATTCTTAAGCAAGCCGCCGATAAAGTGGGCGCAGTACCAGATAATTTTCTGAGAGCCACCGCAGGACGTGAAAAACAGCCGCGTGAATATATTGCCGCCGTACAGCAAATTTGTGAAAATCAGCGCATTAGAGATTTGGAAGATAAATGCGTTTCCCATATCGAAAATATCGTAACAAATGACGTGGAAAATGGCTGGAGCAATATCTGTGATAAAATGCTG
>JBILIE010000052.1:0-8765 GCA_044350115.1 Rickettsiales bacterium | reverse complement strand
CCGCCATCACCATGCCCACCGCTACCGCTTCACCATGCAGCAGCTTACCGTCATAACCACATTCCGCCTCCATCGCATGACCAAAACTATGGCCAAAATTCAGCAGTGCCCGCTGATCTTTTTCTTCACGCTCATCTTGCCCCACAATGGCGGCTTTAATGTTACAGCTTGTGGCAATCGCCGAGGGTAAATCCCTCATGCCATGTTTTTCGAGGGTAGCAAAAAATTTGGCATCGGCAATGCAGCCATATTTAATCACTTCAGCAAACCCAGCATGTATTTCACGCTCAGGCAAGGTAGCGAGCGTGGCCGTATCCATCAACACTTGTTGCGGTTGATAAAAACTGCCAATGAGGTTTTTTCCCTGCGCGGTGTTGATTCCCGTTTTGCCACCCACTGAACTATCCACCATCGCCAGCAAAGTCGTGGGTATCTGAATCAACGGTACGCCGCGCAACAAAATACTCGCCGCGAAGCCTGTAATATCGCCCACGACTCCGCCGCCAAGTGCAATCAAAGGCGTATGGCGATCGGGTTTTTGTTCTAACAACCACTGCATTAATGCTTCAAGGTGAGCAAAAGACTTGGTCGCCTCTCCCGCTGGCAAAGTGAACACTGCCGTAGCGGTGCCATTTTTCTCCAACGACGCTAATAATGTTGGCAGCCATAATTTAGCCACATTCGCATCCGTCACCACCAGCACTCGCTTGGGTTTGATATGCTTGTTTATGTCTGCAAGCAGCCCGTTACCTATCACAATGGGGTAGCTGCGCTCGCCAAGAGCAACCTGGATAGTATTATTCATGATTAATAATCAATCCGGTCTGCTGCTTCAGCTTTTGTACAATCTCACGCACAATGCGTTCGTGGGAGCCATTATTACTATCCACCACCAGATCCGCATCCTGATACACAGGGTAGCGCTCTTTGATGAGCCGCGTCAGAATTTTGCGTTTATCGCCTGTAGCGAGCAAAGGGCGCGTATCCCGACGGCTCACACGCTCCACCAGTGTATCCACATCGGCACGCAGCCAGACGGTGAAAGCCTTGTTTTTGATTTCCTCCTGCAAGGCAGGCTGAATATAAGACCCGCCGCCTGTCGCTAGCACTAGGTTACGCTCTTTCAGCAAGCGCTTCAGCACCCGTTTTTCGAGATCGCGAAAAATATCTTCACCGTAAATGGCGAATAAATCAGAGATAGTGCAGCCCGCCGCTTCCTCAATCTCATGGTCAGAATCCTTAAATTCCACGCCCAATGCTTCCGCAAGCCGAAGGCCGACAGTTGATTTTCCCGCGCCCATCAGGCCGATCAGAACAATTGGTTTGGATAAACTTGCCATTACCAGTGAAGAAGATTATTAAATTGGATCACAACCTAACAAAACAATCGCCAAAAGAGAAGTAGGGATATTCACATGGCATACACCACCCATCCAAGCGACCGTAAAGTAGCCTATTTCTTTGGCATTGTTCTCCTTAGCCTTACTGCTGTCTGCATTTGGCTGATGTCCTCTGTGCCCACCGCCCCCACGCAAGAAGTGGAAAGGGAGATACCGTATGAATCCCTCCAAGTTAGTCCTTGATTCGATGGGGAGTACTCCCCATACCCCACGCTTCGCGCCTCGCCTTGCTCGGATGAGGGTTTTATTCGCTATTATCATATCTATCACCACCAGCACCGCTTTGGCACAAGAAGCTGCACCCGCTATTAGTGTGAGCGACACCCGCGAAATCAATGCTTCGCAAATAGGATTAATCACTCCCGATCAGGCAGGGTTTTCTGATGCATTATGGAAAGATATTTCCGCGACAGAATATACCGCTTTGCTACATGGCGTTGCCAGAGGTATTCCCTCCGCCAGCATACGCAACCTCGCCACTCGTGCATTAGTTTCAAACGCTACTCTGCCTGATTCTAAGGAAGATTTACTCTCTGAGCGAGTGGACGCCTTGCTGCGCTTGGGACAAGCCAGCTACGCACAAAAGCTATTAGTCGAGATTCCCAAACCCTCCCGTAAATCTAGCACTCTTGAAAAACTGTTTTTGTTTAACGTGATCAGCGGAGCGTCCGATGCTTCTATCTGCAAAACAGCCAGCAGTCATCTAGGCAAAAAAGCGAGCCCCTTATGGCAGCGCTGGGTGGTGCTGTGCCAAGCCAAAACAGGCGAAACAGACAAAGCGCAATTAGGGTTGGATTTACTCAGCGAACAGAATGAATATTCCGAATTTTATCACAAAGTCGCCCAAGGCCTGATTACGAAGAAACCTGCCACCACTCTGCCCGAAGCAGTGTATCTTGAACAGGCCGCATGGCTTATCTTCGCAGGTCAAAGCGACTACCTCAAAAAACAAAAACAGCCACCACTGGCGTTGGTTGCTCTGATGCCAGATGTTTGGCCTGAAATGGCTAAGCGCTATGGCCTGCCTCAAGCCACGCTCGGAGTGCCAGCAGAGCAAAGCTACGCGCCAGATGAATCCTATCTCACTTTGCCCGAAAAAAATGCAACAGATGCGGATTATCGCATTGCCTTTTTAGCTTATGGATTGCGGAAAGCTCTCGGCAAACCAACTACT
Source organism: Rickettsiales bacterium (assembly GCA_044350115.1). Taxonomy (GTDB): domain Bacteria; phylum Pseudomonadota; class Alphaproteobacteria; order Rickettsiales; family JALZUV01; genus JBILIE01. The sequence continues at coordinate 6,191 of JBILIE010000052.1, read as the reverse complement.
CAAGCGCAAGATGCAGCCCTGCAAACCGCCTCTTTCCGCGCAGAACAAATCGTCACTTCTCCCAGCTGGCGTGTGGCGTTATCTTCCGCCGCTAATGCGGGAAAATCAGGCGAAGTCATCTTATTGCTGGCAGGAATATTCACCGCTCCGCTTAATGATTATGCGCCGTCGGATATCGTCACCGCTGTCAGCGCGTTGCGTAAATGCGGCCTCACCGCAGATGCCGATGCCTTAGCAGGAGAAGCCCTCGCCGCCGCTCTCGCAAAGTAGATATATGGGTGCATCAGACAAAGCACTGATCGAGCAATTTCTGGAGATGCTGGTAGCGTCACGCGGTGCCGCACGAAACAGCCGCGAGGCTTATGAACGTGATCTTACAGACTTTGCTTCTTTTTATAAAAACGATTTACTCACTGCCCAAAAAAATAACCTTGAAGCATGGCTTGCAGATTTGCATAAGCGCCAATATTCACCACGCAGCATTGCCCGCAAACTCTCGGCACTGCGCCAGTTCTTTCACTTTCTCTACGAAGAAGAACACCGCGCCGACGACCCCACCACGCAGCTCGACTCGCCCAAACAACCCAAATCCCTGCCCAAGCTTTTAAGTGGCGCGGAGATTGCCCAATTACTCACCCATCTCACCGCTAATGACACGCCAGAAGGCCTAAGATTGCGAGCGATGGTAGAACTGCTTTATGCCTCTGGCCTACGCGTATCCGAGCTAGTCTCACTGCCTTATGCCAGCGCGAATCGGCTGCTTAAATCGGGCGAGCCGCTGCTGCTTATCAAAGGCAAAGGCGGAAAAGAGCGGATGGTGCCAGTGCATGGCCAAGCGCAAGCCTCGCTCAAAGCCTATCTCGCCATTCGCGGCCTGTGGATCAAAACCAAAGGCGACGAGAAATTTCTATTTCCCTCTGGCTCTGAACAAGGCTATCTGACCCGCCAGCGTCTGGGGCAACTATTGAAAGCCGCCGCACTGGATGCTGGCCTTAACCCTGCGCGCATCTCCCCGCATGTGCTGCGTCATTCCTTCGCCAGCCACCTCCTCGCAGGTGGTGCAGATTTGCGGGTGATACAGGAACTCCTCGGCCACGCCCATCTCGTCACGACCGAAATTTATACTCATATTATGCCTGAAAAACTCCGTGCGCTCGTCGCCCAGCATCCGCTGGCGGAGTAACTCGCCTAACCGAGCAAGGCGAGGCGCGCAGCGTGGAGTTTGGGGAGTATCCCCATTCAAAAAACTAAAACTCTGCCACCACCTTATTGCGCCCGTGATGCTTGGCAGAATAAAGCGCTTCATCCGCCCGTTTAATGATGAAAGGCACCGTATCTTCTTCGCCAATGCGATAGCGAGCCACGCCAACAGAGACCGTGATCTGACCCAGATCTTCCTGACTGTCTTTACGTTTCAGCTTACTGCCCGCAATGGTTTTGCGGATATTTTCTGCCACGATCAGCGCGCCATTGGGCGGTGTTCCGGGCAGCATCACCACAAATTCTTCTCCGCCAAAACGTGCCACCACATCGCTCCCACGAATATTACCCGTGAGCGCTTTTCCGACAAGTTTAATCACTTCATCGCCTGTCTGATGACCCCATTTGTCATTAAACTTTTTAAAATGATCAATATCCACCATCAGCAAGCATAATTCCTTAAACTGACTCTCCGCAATTTCAATATGCTCTGAAATCAGCTCGTCAAACGCACGGCGATTATGCAACCCCGTTAAAAAGTCGCGACGCGATTCTGCCGTTGCTTTTTCAAGATTTTTGCGCAAGGCTTCAATCTCCTGCTGCGAGGAATCCAACTTCTGGCTAAAATTAGACCCTGTTGATTTAATATCCTTCAACTGCGTGATAACCTCTTGCAGTATCCCGCCCACGCCCTCTTTGCCATCGGCTTTTTTCACCAGATTCACTGTATGCTGGTCGATTTTAGCGTTATACGCTGCCGTATCGCCACTAAACTGCGCCACCATTTTCATCACCGTTGCCAGCACTTCGCGGGCTTCTTCCGCCCCTGCTGCCCCTGCATTTTCTGGTGCGGGGAAATATTTGTTACACAAATAATCGCTTACTTCCGCAGTGATTGCCACTTTTTGCGTGCCCAGCTGCTTAATTTCCTGCGCGAGAGTCGCATTCCCCCCCTCCGCCACCGCATACCACAGCCGATAATTTTCCGCAGTGGGCGCAATCTTGTGTCGCTCCATCTGCTCAATCGCTTTACGCGCTATACTATAATTCTCTGTGGCCATGGGAATGATTTAGTGGCGATAGACCCGCTTGACAAGAGGGAACACACACCCTCACGGTAATCATTGATCTTTTTTTACGATTCCTTTAAAACCCAACGGATGATAACATTTTCTACCTCACATTACCCGCGCCCTTGGGGGCTGGATTTGCTTGCAGTGATGCTGTTTATCCTCACTGCCTCCACATTAATGGTCGCGCTAGGTGAGCGCTCACTCGCCGCCACCACCACTCCCACGCAGGCAACGGCGATGCAACGCTATGTGCCCAAACAGCCGCTTAGGGCACCTTTGCTCAAAGCTCCTTCGGTGGAAACCAACCCGTTTCCAGCGACTGAAACTGAAAAAAACACCCCCCCCCAAGACAACGCCGTGAGCCTTGAAGCGCAGCGTAAAATTCTTAAAATTATCAACGGAGATAAATAATCATGTTTCGTTCTGCCCTTATCGCCTTTTCGCTCGCTCTTTGTTTACCCCTGCTGGCGCAAGCCGCAGAAGCGGGAATGGGGATGGTGACAGGGGCCAAAGCGGGGACGTATTATCTCATGGGGCAAGATATCGCCGAAATCGCTCGTAAAGAAGGTGTGACCCTTACGGTGCGTGAATCTAGCGGATCGGTCGATAATCTTCAAAAAATGGCAACGACGGGCGAAAATGCCGCACTCGGCATTGTGCAAAGCGATGTCATTTCGTTTTTGCTGCGTTCTACCATGCCGAAATCAAAAGATATTGTGCACAAGCTGCGTGTGGTCGCCCCTCTATTTCAAGAAGAAATCCATCTCCTCGCCCGCAAAGAAATCAGCTCGTTTGATCAACTCGCAGGCAAGCGCGTCGTCGTCGGCAGCGCAGGCAGCGGCAGTATGATGACCGCCGTCAACCTGCTCTCGCAACTCGGCGTGAAACCCAAACGCTTATTTGAAGTTTCCTCCGCCGAAGCGATTGTGGCGGTGCTCGCCAACCGTGCGGATGCGATGGTGTTTGTCGGCGGCAAACCCGTGCCGATGTTCGAAAATCTCACCAAACTCTCTGGCGCAAAAGACGCGAATATGGCGAATTTGCTGAACGATGTTCACTTCCTCTCCATCCCCGCCGATCGCGCTCAGGGCGTGTATGAGCCCGCGACGATTACCTCGAAGGATTATTCTTTCGTCAACCAAGATACCCCCACCCTCGCGGTGCGTGCGATGTTGGTGAGCTACGATTTCACCCTAAAAAACACGCCTTATTATCACGCCCGCTGCAAAGACCTACAAGAACTAGGCCGCGCCCTCGCCCGCGCCTTGCCCGAACTTAAAAACGGCAGCGGTCACCAGAAATGGGCGGAAGTTGATTTAAATCAGGAAGTAAAATTATGGAAGCGCGACGCCTGCGCCTGGCCGGGAATCCAAAGCCTGACGAGCAATGTTGCTGCTTCTGCCCCTAAACCCTTGGGCACCATCGGCGAAGCCAAACCCATCATCCCGCAACATTCGGCTTTTGAAAGCGAGCTGCTGGGAATTATTCGGGGGAAGTAGGGTTATTTACCCGCGACCTTGGTTTGCTGATACTACAGAATAATTGAAAGCCATAGGTGTAGGTGACGTGCTGTTCACCCCTTCTCCTGTTGACGCTGGTTTATAGTTGGGATCTGCTGCCTTTTTTAAAGCCTCTGCCATATCTGGGCGAAGATCAAAAGGTTGCGGCGTAGCTTTGTTGATAGGCTCGGTGTGCCCCATGACTTGCTCTGGAGCTTTGCTTGGCTGCGTAAAATTGCCTTCATCTTTAACAGGCATAGCTGTGGAATTTTGATTCCCTGCCAGTTGCGCTTCTAGTGCAGCAATACGATCTTTCATTGCTTGCATTGCGTCTTTCGCATCTGCGTTTGTGACAAAGCGCCCCACTTTACTTTCTGCAACATAATTTGCTATTTGTGCGGGTGCGTTCAACACCGCATCAACGCCATCTCCAATTGCTTGCCCAGCACGCGACGCACCATTTGCCGCAGAATCAAGCGCGTTTTCTATTTTATCAATCATAAACGCGAATGGCTGAACTGCAGTCAGCCCAATACTCGCGACAAGAGCGACTGCACCATTTTTAACCGCATGAATCCCTTTAGAATCGTGAAATTTATCCCATAGATCACTACGCGCTGCTTGCACTTCCGCCACGGTATGATTGCGATCTTTGTTCACAAACGAATCAAATACTTGGGGATTTGACCGTTTCGCAGTCACGATCATCTCGTCTTTGGCTTCTTCTGGCAGTTTAGAATAATCAATTTCTATTTTTCCATTTTTAACTTTGCTAAATTCACTGGGGATTAAAGCATCCACCGCATTGTGTTTTGTTGCAAACTCTAGCAAAGCCTGATGAGCTTCTGCATCTACACCCACACATTCTTCACGCACTTTATCTGAGATATGATCCGCCTGACGAGTCAGCCACACAACTGACATCAGCTCCAGTGGATTAACTTTTTCTGCCTTTATTTCTTGTTCTTGCGGCGGCTGAAAATTTCCCTCTTGAATTGCTTCTGGCTCCTGTGGTGCTACTTCCGCTGCAGGTACATTCAGTTTTGCGCCCACATCTGCCGTTTGCAATGTTGCATTGCTCACAAAAGCACTTCTCGCCGTTTCGTCTATCATCGAGCCATGAAATGCAAATTCTGTTTCGCCTACCACGGTCTTCCTTATATCTGTTGCGCCAATTATATTAAACTCGTTCGCTAAATGCGTTGAGGCTTCGGTGCTTAAATTTTCAAAATAGATTCTGGGACTTTTAGGCGTTAAAAGTGTAAGATGCTCAGCTATTGTCGCCTGCACTTCTTCTGGAGTCATGTCAGCCGCATTAATCACCAGATCATCTTTCTGTGACCCGCTCACTATTTTTTGTGAATTCGGCGACAACTCCGATGATGTTAAGCTAGTATCCTCTGCAAGATCAACTCCCTCGGTTTTTCCTGCGGGCAATTCTGCTTCCGGCAGCACGGCTTTCAGATTTTTAGCATCCAGGCCTTCTTTCACAACACTAGAAAGCATATTTGCCGTCATTGGCTCATAGCCTAATGTTTTCTCCAGTGCTCTATCATCTGCTGACGCTTCAACTATTGGCGCTGCTGTTATCGTAGTGTTCCAGAAAGATTGCACTTCTGCCACTTCTTCCACTACTGCCACTTCAACCGCTTCATCACCCATAAAAAACTCCCTCAAAACCTATTTCGACGATCCCACTTTACCACCCGAATATTAAGGTTTGATGACAGTCAGATGAAAATTATGTTAATGCATATTTTTGAATGGGGAATCCTCCCCAAACCCCACGGCTTCCGCCGCCTCGCACTTGCTCGGTTTGCATTTGCGATGAACCTGCTATAACGCCTGCATGACCTACTATTCCTTCCTTCGCCCCCTTATTTTTAAACTCCCGCCAGAAATGGCGCATAACCTTGCGATTTCGGCGTTGAAATGCAACCTTTTGCCAGCGCAAAGTGGCTATACTCCGCCCTCTTTGCGACAATCCTTGTTTGGGCTGAATTTTGCAAACCCTGTCGGCCTCGCCCCGGGATTTGACAAAAATGCTGAGGCGATTTTGGGTTTATCCCGCCAAGGCTTCGGCTTTTTAGAGCTGGGCACCGTGACGCCCCAACCGCAAGACGGCAACCCCAAGCCCCGCATGTTCCGCTTGCTGCGCGACGAAGCGGTGATTAACCGTTTAGGTTTTAATAATAAAGGGTTGGATGAATATTGTAAAAATCTACACTCTGCCCCCCACACCCTGCCCTTGGGCGCAAATATCGGCAAAAATAAAGACACCGAAAATGCTCTCGATGATTATCTGTTGTGTTTAGAGGCGGTCGCACCGCTGGCGGATTATGTCACCATCAATATCTCCTCCCCCAACACTGCGGGCTTGCGCGATTTACAGGGAAAACACGCGTTGGAAGCCCTGCTC
>JBILIE010000001.1:0-29105 GCA_044350115.1 Rickettsiales bacterium | reverse complement strand
CGTAGTCAACGCCTGCAAAGCCCACAGTGTTTTCTGCCGCAGATTTTCGGATGCTTCTGGGGCTGCTGCCCATGGCGGTATCTTCTGCGTGGAATTCACGTATCTGCGCGGCAAATGCATTGCGCGCAGCGTCGGTTGTGTCGATAGCGGCGTAAGCGGCCTCTCCTGTGGCTGCTTTTTCAGCGGCCTCGGTGATTGCTACTTGTTGGTGTAACCCATGAAGCGTATCCAGCATCTCGTTAGACAGAGGATATTTAAACTCTGCTGACCAACGTTGTTCAGTGCCTTCTAGGCTGTTGTAATCATGACGTGTTGATTCCGCCGCAGTGATGCCGAGGTCGTCTTTGGATTGTTTCACGGCTTCATTGATCATTTTTTCCATGTCAGCGTTAGTAATATTATTCTTGCGGCAATAATCACGGCAATCTTTGCGCATCTGCGCTTCCATTTTTAACATTACGCGTTGTTGCGCTTTCGCGCGCGCAACCTCATCTTTAATACTTTCGGTCTGGTTCCATTGGTTTTGAATTTCGCTCCAGACATCATTTTGAGCGTAGCCAACCTCCCGCGTACCCGTTGCACGCTCAAAAATATCGCGCATATTGCCAATGGCTTCACCCACTTTGGGTGCATTACTTCGGCCAGCAACATCTTCCGCTTGCCCCAGCACCGCATTAAACAGAGTATTGACCGCAGTACGGGCAATGGTGCCCGTCGCATCGCGCATACGATTCTGGTTTTTGGCCTTTTTGATTTCTTTAATGTCTTTGCCCAGTAACACGCCCATTGCATTCGCACCGCCGATGGCTTCTACCATTTCCTGCAGATGTTCTTTGGCAACGGCTTGTTGTATTCCTTTGACTTGCTCGCCGAGCTTCGTCAGCTCTACTTCATTCTCATCGTCGACCATTGTAATCACGAATTCAGCCGCTTTATTGTCGGCTCTAAGCTTTGTGGTAACGCCCGCATTAACCAAAAGCGAATCATAAACCTCTAGATTGGTGGCTTTTAGATCAATCACTGCGTCTTTTGCCGCAGCTAACCGTCTGACGTTATTTTTCTCATCCAGCACCGTTTTTGCCAGTGTATTGACGAATTGTTCATACGCCGCCTGAGGCTCCAACGGAACCGCAGCGGAAGCACCCGCTGTGGTTTGGTTTTGGCCTTGGGTGGTGGATTTTGGAGAGTCTGCTACCATTTGCGCTTCTGCTATCTTTGCATTCGCAATCGCAGTATTGTATTCTGTATTCCACAAACCATCTTTGTGCTTCCACATATCGCTAAGAATATAGTGCAAGTCACCGCCATAGGCATTTGAACGCAACCGAGTTTCATGCTCAAGAGCGTTTGCTTCAATGGCATGATCGCGCTGAAAACTATTCCACGCATCAGCAAAATTCCCTTTTGGCATATTGGCAACTGCATTTAAAAAGGTATCAATTATTTTTTTTGCGTCTTCTGGGTTACCCGCTGTTTGCACAATCGCTTCGGGGCTACGAAATGCGTTAAACGTTGCAGTCGCTCCACTTGCGAAAGAAGGAACGGTATTGAGCAGAAGCAATGCTCCGACTTTTAATTTTGCACTCTGTTGTTCGAGCCAACTTGCCATCTTACAATCTCCACGTTTTCTACCTTTCTCAGTATACCGCAACTAAGCTTATAAAAAAGTTAAGCTTTTGTGACAGTACTCTGCACAACAAAAAAAGGCGACCCGAAGGCCGCCTTTTTTTGTTTTTTGTTGTCGCGGGTTAGAGTTGGTTGCCTGAAAGCGCGCCTTGTTGGCAATCATCATTACCAATACCACCGAGTGCGCCCACAATCGTGGTTGCACCAAAGATGAGAGCAACGCCAAGGCCAACAATAATCGCCATACCCCAGCTGACTTTACCCATCAAAGCACCTACGCCCACCACGACAATGGCGATGGTGGCGATACCTTTACCAATCGGTCCGTTGAACCAGTTAATCACGTTACAAAATGCAGTATCTAAAGCGGAACCCTTACCTGTACCATTACCTGCCGAACCTGGGGTTTGAAACTGAGCCCACGCATCCATCGGCAAATACATCACCGTGAGCGCAATCATGATTGCCAGAAAGCCACGCCAGAGCAGGTCGATGGTTTCCTGAGACATTTTTTGGTTATTCATTGGTTTCTCTCCTTCAGTTTTTGTTCTTGTATGCAGAACTTACACTTTATCCTTAGCACTCTCATATGAAAATTTTATGACAGTTTAGGGCAAAAGCATATGTTCACACAAAATTCATATTGCGATCTCACAGCTACCACCCTAAACGAGGAAAGGTTAAAAAATCGTTAGCAACGTTACTTAATCCGTCATTGCGAGTGAACGAAGTGAGCGCGGTAATCCAGTCTGGATTGCTTCGTCGGCAAACCTCCTCGCAAAGACGGGACACAACCAAGGAGAATAAAAAATGACTGCTGTTGCCAAAAAATTAGAAGAACTGGGCGTAACTTTGCCAGAAGCTAAACCCCTCGCAGGTGCGGCCTATGTACCGTACACCGTGCATAATGGCGTGGTGACGCTTTCGGGCACCTTGCCGCTGAAAGACGGCGCGCCACAATTTATCGGCAAAGTCGGCCGCGAATTTACGATTGAACAAGGCCAAGAAGCGGCGCGTTTGTGCGGTATCAACATTCTCGCGCAATTGCGTGCGGCTTGCGGTGGCGATTTGAGCAAAGTGCAACAGGTGATTCGCCTCGGCATTTTTGTGAATAGCCCCGACGATTTCACCGATGCGCCGAAAGTGGCGAATGGCGTTTCTACGTTGTTTAAAGATCTGTTCGGCGAAAAAGGCAACCATGCACGCTTTGCCGTAAGCGTGGCGCAACTGCCCTTCGGTGTGGCCGTTGAGGTAGATGGGCAGTTTGCGATTGCTTAAGAAAGGGTGCTGGAGGTGCTGACTTTATAGCACATTAGCAACTTCTTAGCACTGCTTAGCACCTCTCTTTTCTAAAAAAAATTCCCGCAGCAACTGCTCGCTCTCGCTGGCCTGAATGCCACCATAGACTTCAGGCGCGTGGTGGCAGGTGGGTTGAGTATAAAAACGGGAGCCGTTTTCGACGGCTCCCATTTTTGTATCCCATGCGCCAAAATAAAGGCGACGGATGCGCGCATGGCTGATGGCTGCCGCGCACATCGCGCAGGGTTCGAGCGACACATATAAATCACACTCAGGAAGGCGGGTGCTGCCGAGTTTCAGCGCCGCTTCGCGGATAACGAGGATCTCGGCATGGGCGGTAGGGTCGTTATTCGTTTCGGTGAGATTGTGAGCTTGCGCGATAATTTCACCCCGATGCACCAAGACTGCGCCGACGGGAACCTCGCCGCGAGTGGCGGCTTCACGCGCTAACGTGAGTGCAGCGGACATCATTTATTTTTTGCGAAAAGTATCAATGCTGATGACTTCTGCCGCAGGGCGTTGCTTCGCGCCATCGCCACCTTCTGCGTCGTTACCTGCGGGGTTTTCGTCAAATAACAGGCTGGCTTCGAGATCGTCCTCATCATAATCATCATCGCTCAGATGAAATTGCAGACCGAATTTGATGGACGGATCCGCAAAGGCCGTCATTGCGGCAAAAGGAACCACCAAGCGCTCTGGGCGTTTGTTGAAACTGAGAGTGACTACGAATTGATCTTGCTCCACGCCTAAATCCCAGAACTGATGCTGGATGACAATCGTCATCTCTCCCGGATATTTGCTTTTGAGCACAGGCGAAATCACCACGCCCGAAAAGTTAGTGTCGAAGGTGATGAAAAAGTGGTGCTCGCCCGGAAGCGCGCCTTCTTTTTGCACCTGACGCAGTGCCTCACGCACCACGCCGCGCATCGCGTCGTCGATCATTGTAGGGTAATCAATCAGGATTTCATCGTCGGGAGGATTCATAGGCGGTAGTCTATAATGTTTTGCAGCATTTATACAAGCAAAATTGCCCAAATCAGCGCCCCAAAGAGCGCATGAAAGCGGAATTGTCGCCCGCAACGAGCAGGATCGCTAATATCAAGCCGCCAAAGCTGAATCGCCAGCGGCACAGCGAGCAGCGGCAAAGTGCGGAAATCAACCCCTGCCATGGCGAAACACACAAGCATTAACAATGCGAAGCCAGTCAGCCAGATCTGGGTATTTTCGGCAAATAATCGCGCAGTGGATTTTACGCCAATCTTGGCATCATCGGTAATGTCCTGATGCGCGTAGATCGTATCGTAAATCAGCGTCCAGCAAATCCCCCCCGCATAGAGCCACAGCGCGGGAGGCTCAATAGTGCCACGCAAAGCTGCCCAGCCCATCAGCGCACCGTAATTAAAAGTAAAGCCAAGGAACAATTGCGGCCACCACATGATGCGCTTCATCAGCGGATAAGCCACCACCAGCGGCAATGCAGCAAGTGCGAGCCAGAAGACGATTATAGGCAGTTGCAATACAATCCACAGCGAGAGCAATAGCAGAACGGCAAGCACGATAAATGCCTGTTTCGGCGCAATCGCCCCACTCGCCAATGGGCGGGTTTTGGTGCGCTCGACTTGCCTGTCAAAATCGCGATCCCAGAGATCATTGATGATGCATCCTGCGCTGCGCATTAAGACGCTACCGAGGAAGAATAATGCTAAAAGCAGGGCATTGGGAATTGGGAATTGGGAATTGGGGGCAAGCGTGATGCCCCAAGCGCACGGCCAGAACAATAGCCAATAGCCCACAGGCTGGTGAAAGCGTAAGAGTGCAAGATAAGACTGGATTTTAGACTGTGCTATCATTACGCTTTTCCTATGACCCAACCACACCCCAATGCAAGGCTTTTTGTGCCTGACCTCCTCGCACAAAGGGTGATGATCGCACTTAGCAAACCCCAATCGCATTATTTATGTTCCGTGATGCGTCAGAAAGACGGCGCGAGTATTGCGCTGTTTAATGGCAAAGACGGCGAATGGTGGGGCAAGCTTAGCGGCGCGGGCAGTAAATATGTGCAGGTAACCTGCGAACATCAGGCAAGGCCACAAGCGGCAGAACCTGATGTCTGGCTGCTGTTTGCCCCCATCAAATTCGGCAAAATTGATTTTCTGGTGCAGAAGGTGACGGAACTGGGCGCGGCGGCGCTTTACCCTGTGCAAACCGCCCGCACCGTGGTTTCCCGCCTGAATGACGATCGGTTGGAAGCCAATGCGATAGAGGCCGCCGAGCAATCGGAACGACTGACCATCCCACAAATTCACGACTATCAGCCCTTGCAGAAGATGCTGGCAAATTGGCCAGCAGATCGGCTGCTCATTTACGGCGATGAAACCCATCAGGGCAAACCACCCGCCGAACTCCTGCCACCGCTGAAAGGCCAGAAACTTGCATTGCTAGTAGGCTCTGAAGGCGGCTTCTCCCCCGAAGAACTCGCACAACTTCGCAAAATGCCGAGCGCCCACGCCATGAGTTTGGGGCCACGCATCCTGCGTGCGGATACGGCGGCGCTGGCGGCATTGACGTGTGTGATGGCGTTTTGTGGTGAGTGGTGATACTGACAACTGAACTCTGACGACTGGCGACTGAATGCGTACCCCCATCATCTCTTTCCTCGATACCCTCCTGCAAAACCGTGGCAGCGAGATTAGCCAATGGTTTGAAACCCAATTTCGCGCAACGCCTGCGCCGATTTATGCCTCGGTCGATCTGCGCCATAGCGGGCATAAGATTGTGCCGGTGGATACCAATTTATTCCCTGCGGGGTTTAATAATATCTCGGATGCGGCACGGGCGCGGGCGAGCATCGGCTTTAAGCGATATCTTGCCAGCCACTTTCCACAGGCGCGAAAAATTTTGCTGCTGGCAGAGAATCACACGCGCAATCTGGGCTATCTCGAAAATCTGTTTGTACTGCAAAGATTGCTAGTGGAGGCGGGGGCGGAAGTCGTCATCGGGCGCACTGAAGGCAATGAAGTGCTCGAGCTAGACACAATGCACGGCAATCGCGTAGTGGAATATCCGCTGCAAAAACGCGACGGCAAAGTGGTGACTTCCGCAGGGTTTGAGGCGGATCTGGTGGTGCTCAATAACGATCTCACGGCGGGCGTGCCAGCGGTGATTACGGATATATCGCAACCGCTGGTTCCCTCCCCCGCACTTGGCTGGCATCAACGCCGCAAGAGCCAGCATTTTAAAGCCTACGGTAAAGTGGCAAATGAATTTGCCACCGCCTTTGATTTTGATTGCTGGAAGATTTGGACAGTATTTGACCACCGCGCTGAACTTGATTTTAAAGAACGCCAAGGCATGGATTCGCTGGTGGATGCCACCCGCGAAGTGCTGATCCGCATTGCCAATAAATATGAAGCTTATGGGATTGAAGAAACACCTTACGCCTATATCAAAGCCGATGCGGGCACTTATGGCATGGGGATTATGACCGTGCGCGACCCCGAAGAATTGCGCGAGCTGAACAAAAAAGACCGCAACAAAATGAATATAGTGAAAGAAGGCGCGCAAGTGACGGAAGTCATCATTCAGGAAGGCGTGCCCACCATCGACAAAGTCGGTGAGGCAAGCGCCGAACCGATGATTTATTGCGTCAACGGTCAGGCCATCGGCGGCGCGATGCGCGTCAATGACAGCCGCGATGCGTATAACAACCTCAATGCCGCAGGAATGCGGTTTGTGGGGTTGTGTGATCAGGTGGAAAAGTCCGAAGCCTCCGATCGTGTGGTGTTGGATGAATGTAATTTCAGCGTCTATAGTTTGATTGCGAAACTGGCGAATTTGGCGGCAACGCGGGAGTAACGCACAATGCGCAATGATGGCAAAAAACTAGAGGAACTTGTAGCTTTCGTAGAGTCACAATTGCTGCCTGCGAGATATGATGTGAGAACGAACACCTGCGTACGCAATGACGATGGGATACAGATTGCCGAATTTGACGTAGAAGTGCGCGGCATGCTGGGTTCAACAGAAATTTCATGGCTTATCGAATGTCGTGATCGCCCCAGTGCGGGAAAAGCACCAGCAAGCTGGATTGAACAATTATATGGCAGACGCAATCGATTCAATTTCAACAAAGTCACCGCAGTTTCTACAACGGGATTTGCGCCAGATGCGATAGAGTTTGCAAAGCAGGAAGGCATCGAGTTGCGAGAAGTGGCTTCACTTTCCCCAGATAACTTTTCTGACTGGATTATTGATCAGGAAATGGATGTTTTGATACATCACCATGAGCTAACTCATTTTGAATTAGTATTTGATGAAAATGAGAAAAGTGAAATTATTGAGGGGATCAATAAAATCAACTTTGTGGCAGATGCCCCTCTGCTTATTCCAGCAAATTCAGATAAGGCTATATCAGCAATACAGGCATTCATAGATGCAGCGAGCCTTACACCAAACGAGTTCAATGGATTAGAGCCTAATGGACTAAGTAAAACCATCCGATTATGGATGAATTATAATACGGATATCCCTTTTTATGTTGTCAAAACCGAGGCTGGCATGGCAAGAGTGTGGGAGGCTGGATTTGTAGGCGAGGTTTCGGTTAAGACCCAAAGAATCCCACTCAAAGGCCGTCAGTATAAGAAAGTAGGAGATGAGCGTGCGATAGCGCATTCATTTGAAGGCAACCTTGAGGTTGCGGGGCAAAAAGGGAAAGTTACGTTCCATGTAATTCCCAAATAACCGTCATTCCGACAGAGCGAAGCGACGAGGAATCTAGTTGAGTAACGAGCGAGATCCCTCCTCGTTTCACTCGTTCGGGATGACGAGTGAAACAGCAGAAAAGATCCGTCGAGTCTTGCCCCCGACCGTATCGGGGCTGGTTGCGTGTAACTTCAGCGTCTATAGTTTGATTGCGAATCTGGCGGTGGCACGGGAGTAGTGATTAGCCGTGAGGTGATCGTGATGGTTGCCCCTCAACGCATGAAGTGCCATAAATCATTCATGCACCTTTTCAACCGCTCTCTGCATCAAAAACGTCGTGATAAAGCCGCTGCTACTTTGGGTGAGGTGGATTTTGTGCTGCGTGAATCGGCGGATAGGCTGGCGGATAGGCTGGAGGATATTCAGCGCACTTTCCCCCTCGCGCTGGATCTTGGCTGCCATACGGGGCAGTTTTCTAGCCCTAAGATCGACGCACTCATTCAGTCGGATTTTTCACAGAAGATGGTGGAAATGATACCCCTCCCTCCGAGCGAGTGCGAGGCGCGAAGCGTGGGCCATCCTTTGGGAAGTGGGGGGGAGTATCCCCAATCAAAAAGAATCGTCGCAGACGATGAATATCTGCCCTTTGCCGACTCCTCTCTTGATGCCGTCATCAGCAACCTCTCGCTGCATTGGGTGAATGATCTGGTAGGGTGTTTGATTCAAATCCGCCGTGCGCTGAAAGCGGATGGCTTATTTCTCGCCGTGGTTCCTGGCCCGCGAACCTTGCAGGAATTGCGGGAGAGCTTGCTTGCGGTGAGTGTGGCACAGGGAAAAATCGCGCCGCGCATTTCGCCTTTTGTGGAAGTGCGCGATGCGGGGGCGCTGCTGCAACGCGCTGGCTTTGCCCTGCCCGTCGTGGATAGCGAAACGCTCACGCTGACTTATCGCGATCCGCTCACCTTACTGCGTGAATTGAGGCAGATGGGCGAGGCCAACGCACTCACGCAGCAACATCAGGGTCTGACGGGAAAAAATTTCTGGCCGCAGGTAATGCAGCATTACGCCGAGCATTTCAGCGACTTACAAGGGCGCTTAAGCTTAACGGTAGAACTCGTATTCATGACCGCATGGAAACCGCACGACTCGCAGCAGCAGCCCGCCAAACGCGGCAGTGGTCAGGTAAACCTGACCACTGTGTTTAACAAGGGATAACATATTAAAGCCATAAGCCTTTAGCCGTTAAGAAGATCCAACAAACTACGCGGCATCAGATTCGCTTGTGCTAGGACAGAAACGCCTGCCTGCACCTGCACTTGTGCAAGGGCATAATTGGTGGATTCCTGCGCGACGTCCGTATCCTGATAATTAGCGCGGCCTTCATTAGCGCCCGTAATTGAGCTTTCTAATTGTGCGGCAGAGAATTCCAGGTTCTGCTGAATTGCACCGATATTGGCTTGAAGGGACAATGCGTTTTGAATGGCGGACGTGAGCACCGTTTCTGCCGTGGTTGCTGTGCCTGCCGTGCCTACTTCCAGCGATTGAGCATTATACAGCGAGGCCGATGTTGCCGAACCAAGGCGCCCTGCAATCTGATTATTCGGATTGCCCACATTGAACTGTAAACCGCCACCTGCACGGGAGAATCCCACATTAAGCGCATCAAGAAAACCTGCACGATCACTTGCATTCGTACGAATATTCGTAATCGGCGTGGTCATACCCGTAATATCAATAGTGATCGCTTCACCATCACCCGCTTCAAAGGTATAGACTGTGGCCGCAGCAGCGTCCACCAAATCTAACACGGTATTTGCCGTGAAGGTTCTGCCGTTGACATCCACCGCGAGAACGTTGGTATCTGCACCGCTGCTACCCAGATAACGGAAGTTACCAATGCTCGCCATATTTGCTTCGCCTGCCGTACGAATCATGGAAACACCCGTTGTCGCTACGCCTGTGACCCCTGCCATCCGCGTGCCAGAAAAATCAACGCCATTGACCACAGACGTACGCATGATCGAAGTATTGGCAAAACCACCCGAAAGAGCACCTTCTGCTGCTGAAACCGTTGCCGCATTGGTCAGTGCCATCGCAGCAGAACCTACACGCACATAGCTATTACCATTACCCAAAATCGCACTGGTAGCGTTATTGGCAAAAGTGCCGCTAAATTCAACGCCATTGATAGTGGCCGTGAGCTTCGCCGAGACACCGTAAGTTACATCGCTGATTTTGAAGGAAGAGAATTTCCCGCGCAACGCCGTGCTTGCCGCATCAAATTGTGGGCCCACCAGAATCGCACCCAGAGAATCCGTAATATTCAATTGTCCCACGGCCGCAATACCTGCCAGTGATGCTCCCGTCGTCACATCAAATGCCTGAATTGCTGTGGTCGAAGCAATGGAAGTGGCCGTATTACCATTCGCACCTGCGGGGTTAAACGCTGCGGCATTCGCATTGGTATTAGCCAGACGAATCGAGGTGTTAGAGCCGCCCGCCAGCAAATTCGTGCCACCAAAATTGGTGCTTTGCGCGATTTGATCGAGCTGAGCAGTCAGTGCCTGAAATTCAGTATCGAGATAACCGCGATCCGCTGCTGAAAGTGCGCCATTTTGTGCGCTCACTGCAATCGCTTTCTGGCGATCTAAAATATCGATAATCTGGTTCATCCCACCATTGGCCACCTGCATCATGCTCGATCCCTGCGTGGCATTGGTCAGCGCACTGCGCATCCCTGCAATTTGCGAGGCAAGTGTTGCCCCCACCGACATCGCCGCCACATCATCCGACGCACGCACATTGCGATTGGTGCTGGAAAGGCGAGCCACTGAATTGGCGGCATTATTAGAAGCGCGGTTAATGTTATAAATAGCAGCATTGGCTGCAACATTCGTTTGCACAGAAGAATAGCTCATAGTTTCAAGTCCCCGTATCCGGTTGTTAAAATGATGGAGCTATATGTTCCGTGGGTTAAAACACCTTCGTGGCGTCAGTCATCACTTTACGCATCAAAAGTTAATCCCATGCTAAAAAAGTTTAACGATTTGGTTAATTTGTGATTTTTTTGTGAGGGGGCATCCGTATTGAGATCGGCGCGTGTTTTGGTTGCATTTCCTGTGCATCGCCCTAGAATCTGCGACCTATTAAAACACAATGCGTAGCGTGGGCAGCGTCCCACCACATAAAGAAAACGATGGCACTGATTGTACAAAAATTTGGCGGAACCTCGGTAGCGAATCTGGAGCGGATTCGGCATGTGGCAACCAAGGTGAAAAAAGAACTCGATCTGGGTAATCAGGTCGTGGTGGCGGTGTCTGCCATGTCAGGCGTGACGGATCAATTGGTGGGTCTGTGCCGCGAGCTTTCGGATTTGATGGAGCCAGATGAATGGGCAGAATATGATTCCATCGTCGCTTCGGGCGAGCAAGTCACTTCAGGTTTGCTGGCGCTGCATTTAAAAGAAATCGGCATCCCCGCGCGCAGTTTTGCGGGTTGGCAATTGCCGCTCAAAACCGATATGTCACATGGGCGCGCCCGCATTGCAGACATCCCCACAGATAACATTTTTGCTTCGCTGAAAAAAGGCGAAGTCGTGGTGGTGGCGGGCTTTCAGGGTATTACGGAAGAAGGCCGCATCAGCACGCTGGGGCGCGGCGGATCAGACACAACGGCGGTCGCGATTGCAGCGGCACTCAAGGCCGATCGCTGCGATATCTATACGGATGTGGACGGGATTTATACCACCGACCCGCGCATTGTGCCCAAAGCGCGCAAGCTCAAAAAAGTGGCTTACGAAGAAATTTTAGAAATGGCGAGCCAAGGCGCGAAAGTATTGCAGACGCGCTCGGTAGAAATGGCAATGAATTATGGCGTGCGGGTGCAGGTGCTTTCCACCTTCTCCGACGAACCCGGAACCCTGTTAGTGGAGGAAGAAGAAGTGCTGGAACGTAGAAGAGTAACAGGCATCACCTATAGCCGTGATGATGCGCGTGTAACATTAGTGAATGTGCCGAATGTGCCAGGCATTTCGAGCAAAGTATTCGGCCCGCTGGGCGATGCGAATATTAATGTCGATATGATCGTGCAAAACATCACCGAAGAAGGCAAAAAGACGGATATGACCTTCACCGTCCCGCGCGGCGATCTGCCCAAAACCATCGAGGTGATGGAAACCAACCGCAAAGGCATCGGCTATGAGCGGATGCATTCCGATAAAGGCGTAGCCAAGATTTCCGTCATCGGGGTAGGGATGCGCTCCCATGCAGGGATCGCCAGCACGATGTTCACCACCTTGGCGGAAAAAGGTGTGAATATCCTCGTGATTTCCACCTCCGAAATCAAAATCTCAGTGTTGATCGACGAGGAATATACCGAGCTTGCCGTGCGCGCGCTCCATGCCGCCTTCGCGCTGGATAAAGCCAGCGTAGCGGATGAGACGGTACCGTCGTAAAGAAAAAACCCTCCCTTCTCACTGGTTTTTACGCAGGGAAGAGAGGGGGTGAAGACTGAGCGGCAAGAGCGAATCATCGCCGCGGGATTAATCTTGCCGAGTGGGCGAGACTCGGCGGGGGGAGGGTCAGACGTCCCAATCAGGTTCATCTGATGCCGTTTCCGACATCCCCTCCGTTGCTGGGGCGACGGGGACTGCTAGTGTCCCTATGCCCCCGATGACGAGGGCAAACCACCCCAGCCCATTTACGAGGGTGCTGCGATCGCCAAAGGCCACCATCAACACCCCGCAAACTACCACTACGAAAAAAACTTTTTTCATAGCTAAAAGCGGGTGGATCACAAATTTCTGCGCCTCAAGGAGAAGAGGAAATGGCTTCGTCTTTCGGAAACCAAAGCACAAGAGACGCATACGTCTGCAACCCGTTTTGTGAAAAAATGGCATTAAAAGTAACGTTGCCACCTTACTCCATCCGCCCTCGCTTGTGTGTTACCGTTTTATGACAATTTAGGTTGCCTTAGGGGGGAAACACTGCTTTTTAGGCGGTTATGACTAAACTTGCCTCTCTTATGCAGCGCGGCAGCGCGTTTTTAGGCTCAGAAGTCGCCATCATGGGCGGGGCGATGAGCTGGGTGAGCGAGCGCAACCTTGTGGCGGCATTGTCGAATGCGGGGGCGTTTGGGGTGATTGCCTGTGGCTCGATGCCGCCCGAAGTGCTGGAGAAGGAAATTATCACCACGCAAGCCCTCACCCAAAAACCCTTTGGCGTGAATTTGATTGTGATGCATCCGCAGCTGGAAGCACTGGCGCAGATCTGCATCAATCACAAAGTTTCGCATGTGGTGCTGGCAGGGGGGTTGCCCAAAGCCGCTATTATCGATCAACTTAAAACCAGCAGCGTGAAGGTGCTGGCCTTTGCCCCCACCGTTGGCTTTGGCCGCAAATTGGTACGCAGCGGCGTGGATGCGCTGATTATTGAAGGCACCGAAGCGGGTGGGCATATCGGCTCCGTCTCCACCTCTGTACTCGCGCAGGAAATTCTGCCTGAAATCCGCGAAGTACCTGTATTTGTAGCGGGTGGCATTGGGCGCGGTGAGATGATGGCGAATTATCTGGAAATGGGTGCGGCAGGGGTGCAGCTAGGCACGCGATTTGTATGCGCTGAGGAATCTATCGCCCATCCGAATTTCAAGGAAATGTTTATCCGCAGTTCGGCACGCAGTGCCATGCCCTCCGTGCAGATTGACCCAGACTTCCCCGTCATTCCCGTGCGGGCAATTGAGAATAAAGCCACGGAAGATTTTACCCGTTTTCAGCTAGAAACCATCCGCAAATTCCGCGCTGGCGAAATCGACAAACACGCCGCGCAGCTAGAGATAGAACATTACTGGGCAGGCGCACTCCGCAAAGCCGTGATCGATGGCGATGTGGAAAACGGCTCAGTCATGGCAGGCCAAAGCGTGGGTATGGTCACCAAAATCCAGCCCATGCGCGAGATTATCGCCGAACTGTTGGGGCAGGCAGAAGCGTATTTGCGTTAGAGCGTAAGTCGCATTAGACTCTCATCAATGAGCAACTCGGCGATTTCCAATTTACCTGATTTAGAAGCACTGGGGCAATATCTGCGCGAGGTGCGCGAAGGGCAACGGCTGAAGAAAGAAACTGTGGCCGAGCAATTGCATGTGCGGATGGCCTATCTGAATGCGCTGGAATCGGGCGATTGGAGCGCGCTGCCTGGATTGGCCTATGGGCGCGGATATTTGCGGCGGTATGCGGAGTTGCTGGGGCTGCCGCAAGGCGAAGTGATGGCGCTGTGTGATCGCTTGCAGGGCAAGGTTTCCACCAAGCTGAATTACTTTGAAACTGCCAGCACCGAGCAGCAACCCTCCCGCACGGTGTTATGGCTCTCGCTCGCAGCAATAGTGGCGATGGGGACGTTATGGAATGCGCTGCAATCTAATGATATTGAGGCGATTGAAGCCGATTTATCGGTGCCACAATCATGGCTGGAATCGAAGGAAGCGGTACCAGAAGTCACGCCTTCGCCCTATAGCCTCCCCGCGCAGGAATGCATGAAGATAGTGCAAGTAATAAGCGACCCATGCTATAGGGTGCAGGAAGCAAAAGCAGTGCCTATGCTTGCTTATCAACCAATAACCATCAACCCGTAACCATGAAACAAACCTATTCCACCCAAATCGGCAATATCACCCTCGGCGGCGGCGCGCCGGTGGCGGTGCAGAGTATGACGAACACCGATACCGCCGATATTGCCAGTACCGTCAAACAAGTGACTGAATTGGCCGAAGCAGGATCGGAGCTGGTGCGGATTACGGTGAATAATGATGTGGCGGCAGAGGCCGTGCCTGCGGTGGTCAAACAGTTACGCCAAAATGGCGTGATGGTGCCGCTCGTGGGCGACTTTCATTATAATGGACATCGCTTGCTCAAAACCTATCCCGAAATGGCGGCCGCACTGGATAAATACCGTATTAATCCGGGTAATGTCGGCTTTAAAGAAAAGCACGACGCGCAATTTACACAGATGGTGGAAGCGGCGATTCATTATCGCAAACCCGTTCGCATCGGTGTGAATTGGGGCAGCCTTGACCCCGCAATGCTAGCACGCGTGATGGATGAAAATAACGCCGCAGGTAACCCGAAAAGCAATGACGAGGTAATGCGCGAGGCCTTGGTGCGCTCGTGCTTAGAAAGCGCCGCGCGAGCACAAGAAATCGGCCTGAAACCCAACCAAATTTTACTTTCGGCAAAAGTGAGCAAAGTGCAGGAACTCGTTGCGGTATATCGCGATTTATCTTCGCGCTGTCGCTATGCGCTGCATCTGGGGCTGACCGAAGCGGGCATGGGCATCAAAGGCATTGCCGCCACCACCGCCGCGCTTTCGATTTTATTGCAAGAAGGCATCGGCGATACCATCCGCGCCTCGCTCACCCCCGAACCAAACGGCGACCGCACCATTGAAGTGCGCCTTTGCCGCGAGATTATCCAATCTTTGGGCTTACGCAATTTTGCGCCAGAAGTGACGGCCTGCCCCGGATGCGGGCGCACCACCAGCACTTATTTCCAATCCCTCACGCAGGATATTGACGCGTTTTTGCAAAGCCAAATGCCTGTCTGGAAAGGCAAATATAATGGGGTGGAAACCATGAAAGTGGCGGTGATGGGCTGCATCGTCAATGGCCCTGGCGAGAGCAAACACGCTAATATCGGCATCAGCTTACCTGGCACTGGCGAATCACCCATCGCCCCCGTCTATGTGGATGGTCAGAAAGTGGCGACCTTGCGCGGTGATAATATCGCGGCAGAATTCACGCAGATGGTGCAAGAATATGTCGAGCGCACTTACGCCTAAATCTTCTTCGAAAGTGCAATGGCGGTTTGGGTGATTCCACGAATCGCAGCAGTGAGTAAGGGATAAGCGGGTGCCTCTTCTGCCCCTTCGGCAAGGCCGAGATCATGGTGTTCGACTTCTTCTGCGCGAAATTTCTCGATTTTTTCTTGCAGTGCGGGTTCGTTTGAAAGAGTGGCGAGTTGCTCGCGATAATGTTCGTCAATTACGCTTTCTACCGCCACGGTGCAGGCCATCGCCGCGTGTTTTCCCATCAGTGCCGTGACGGCACCCAGCGCGAATCCGCCCAAATGCCAAATCGGTTGTAATACGGTGGGGCGCACTCCACGCTTGCCGATTTCAGCCGTGAAATAATCGAGATGTTCAAGCTCCTGCGCCAGCATATGCTCAATTTGCGCTTTAGCTTTGCTATCACGAATCGTCGCCAACTGGCCTTGGTAGATGCGCTTCGCGCCATATTCCCCCGCATGATTCACGCGGATAATCTCGTCTAAATTAGCTTTGGCGGCGGGTAATGGCATATAAGCTCCAAAAACTGAATAATGCTAAAAATAAGCAGAAGAAAATATTCAAGCTGGCCATGGTGATGCCATGAAATTCCCATGCAGGTACATCGCAACGAATCAGCGGTGCGGCAAGAATTTGTGCGCGCATTTCTTCCATCGAAAGCCCTGTTTGCATTTCGTCGCTGCTGCACTCCGTGGGGCCTTGCCACCATTTTTGCTCCACACCCGTATGGTATAATGCAAGGCCAGAATTGCCAAGTAGCAGCACGCCCATCACGGCTAAAATAATGTTACGCTGAATGGGTTTACGCAAGAAAAATGCGATCGCTGCCAGTGCCAGCACGGCAAAAAACGGCTTGCGCTGCATCAAACACAGCTCGCAGGGCAGCAGCTTAAACCCATATTCCGCGATATAGGCCATGCCCAGCGAAGCCGCGACTGCCGCGCCAATGAGGGTAGTTGCATGAGAGATAAAAATTTTAGTCGTTATTTCTTTCATGTCATTTGTATATCATTCTGCATATATCCGAGCAAGGCGAGGCGCGAAGCGTGGGGTTTGGGGCGCCTTAGCCCCATTCAAAATAAAGGATCAGTACCTTTTAAACTTATTATTACCCGTCAGCACGATTTTGAGGCTGGCGAGCAGATAGGTTTCTGGCGCATTGGGATCGGGCAGAGTCACCTTTGCTTGCAGCGCATCACGCAGCACGGAAGGCAGCGAATTCAGCTGCGAATCGTCTTTATTGCGGTGGTCGCCTTCAAAGAAAATTTCGGTATATAAGGTAGGAAAATCAGGGTGGGTGATGCGGAAGTTCAGATGTGGTGCGCGATCGCCAATCACCCCTGGAAAGATGGTGAGGAACTGAAACTCGCCGAGGTTATTTGTCATCGCCTGCCCCGTACCTGCAAATGCGGCGGAGGGCGACATCAGTTTGCCCTGTTTTTCCCATATATATTTTCCGCTTGAATCAGGTTGCCATAGCTCGATGCTGGCACCTTCTATGGGCACACAACTTTCGTCAAAAACGCGGCCTTGTACATAGAGTAACTCACCACGGGCGACTACTGCTTTGCCCGCAGGTTTGGCAAGTTTGTTAGAGTGGATAATGCGCTCACGTCCCGGATAGCCGCCCTCAGCGCCCGCAATCGTGGGAGTAGGAAAACATTTTGCGGGAGGAGCATCATCGGCAATAAACGGTGTTTGCGCCAGCGCGGGCGAAGCAGAAAGCAGCAGCAGGATGAGCGCTGCGTGTTTCATTTCACGCCGCCGCTTTAAGGCCAATAAACATCGCCAGACCATCGGTATTACCCACGGCAATATCCGCATGACGCTCAGGATGTGGCATCATGCCCAGCACATTGCGCTTAGCGTTGAAGATCCCTGCAATCGAGCGCGCAGCACCATTGGGGTTGGATTCAGCCGTCAATTCGCCTTGAGCATCACAGTAACGGAAAGCAATTTGGTTGTTCGATTCCAGCGCATCGAGCGTATGAGTATCAGCAAAATAATTGCCTTCGTGATGGGCGATCGGAACATTGATCACCTGCCCCGCAGTATAATGCGAAGTGAAGGCAGAATCGGCTTGTTCTACGCGCAGAAACACATCCTGACACAGGAATTTCAAGTCACGATTCATCAACAATGTGCCGGGTAGCAAGCCCGTTTCGGTGAGAATCTGAAATCCATTGCACACGCCCAGCAACAAGCCGCCGCGCTCTGCATGGGCTTTGACCTCACGCATAATCGGTGAGCGTGCCGCCATCGCGCCGCAACGCAGATAATCGCCGTAAGAAAACCCGCCCGGAAGCACGACCAAATCTACCTCTGGCAAAGTCGCGTCGCCATGCCAGACCTTCTGCACCGCATCTTCCCCCGCGAGGGAGTCATGCTCCACGCCCCATGCGGAACGAAGGACAGAAAAAACATCACGGTCGCAATTCGACCCCGGAAATACAATCACAGCAGCTTTCATATAGTCCTTTTCTTTTTTGAATGGGGCTTTTTTGAATGGGGATACTCCCAAAACCCCACGCTTACGCGCCGCGCTTCGCGCAGTGAATTAGCAATAGCCTCATTTATAGCGGTTTTGAAAAAAACGGCAAGCTGTCATGAAACTGTAATGCAAGGGGGATACAATGAAAAGATGAAAACAAATATCGCCGATATAGTGATTGACGATAAAATGCGGAATGAGCTGCAATCTTCAGGGCTGGAGGGGGCTTATTTATCTTTTAGAAAAAAAGTTGAGGAACGAGTCAAGGCAGGAAAAATCGGATTCGCAGAGCAAGAGGATGGAAGTGGTTACATCGAGTTGATTGCTATTAGGGATGCGGAAGAGAAGTTTTATCGTGCGATGGAAGGGAAATACGAACGAGAGAAGGAAAGTGCTGTTCAGATACGTGCAAAATACCAACCCTTTGTACAAGAGTATCTGCAAATTCAAGACCCTTTCTCTCGTGCTGCAGTAGATTCTGCACGGCAGGTGATTGGTGAAAATATTCCCTCTGAAGGCAAAATTAATTTCACTGAATATGCCTATGATTTTAACGATCAAGCACCAGAGTTGGGTTGCGCTGCGAAGCAAACCCAGAGTTTTATTGAGGCGGTTGAGTACACTCTTGCAGAGGTATTGGGAAGTGACCGCCTACAGTCACTCAAATTTGATCCTGCAGCCATTCCTTCTTTGCGAGCAAAGGAGCTGCAGAGAGCATGTGCTTATACCAATTGGAAACGAAGAGAAACTTCTATTGATACTGTTGCGTTGGACATTTTTGTAAATTCTGATTTTAAAAAAACGCCAGAAGATATCAAATCTGTAGTGGAAATTTGGCTAGGGAAAATAGACCAAAAAGAGCAGGGTCAAAACAAATCCAAACAATCAACCAAGTTTAGAAATGAAGGGCTTGCAGGAGAAGAAGAACACAACACTCAACCCGACAACACATGGCAGAAGCGCATGGGTTATGGCGCGGCGGGGGCGGCGTTGATGGTGGTGCCTGCGCTACTGCCGCAGGATAAAGAAGATAACGGTAAACTCACTTTTGCAAAAGTGCTCAAAACCACGGCGGCGGTGTTATTGCCGCTGGTGGGTGTGGTGTTGCTGAGCCGTGCGATGATGCCCGGTGGTTTTGCCGAGCGCATACAAAACGAAACCCGCACACAGGGTACGGGTTTCGGTAAAAACTAATCTCAAAAAAACGAATTAGCCGTTGGCTACTTTCGCTACTTCTGCAGCGAAATCGTCTTCTTTTTTCTCGATACCTTCGCCAAGGCGGAAGCATTTGAAGCCAGTGAGGGTGATTTCACCACCGACATCCGCTTCAGCCGCTTTAATCGCATCTGCCACTTTGGTTTTGCCGTCGAGTACGAATACTTGCTCGGTCAGCACCACTTCTTCGTAGAATTTACGGATGCGGCCTTCGACCATTTTTTCAGCGATTTCTGGGGCTTTGCCAGAAGCGATTGCTTGTTCTTTGAACACTGCGCGTTCGCGGTTCAGCATCTCTGCCGAGATACCGTCGCGGTTGAGTGACTCAGGGCGAGCTGCTGCGATATGCATCGCAATTTGACGACCCAAAGCTTCCAATTTCATTTTATCGCCAGAAGATTTCAGCGAAACCAGCACGCCGATTTTACCCATACCGGGTTTGACCTGAGTGTGGATATATTGTGCGACCACGCCGTTTGCTTCTTCCAGATACGCCACGCGACGCAGATTCATTTGCTCGCCGATAGTTGCGATGCCTTCAGTCACGAGCGGCTGCACGCTTTCCATTTGCGCGACATCATTCGCACCTTTATCCAGCGCAGCTTTCGCAATGGTTTCAGCCAGAGTCTGGAATTGATCATTGCGCGCAACGAAATCAGTTTCAGAATTAAGCTCGATGAGTGCCGCTTTGCCCGCAGCAGCAGCAATCGCTACTAAGCCTTCAGCCGCCACACGACCTGCTTTTTTCGCCGCAGCAGCGAGGCCTTTAGTGCGCAGCCAATCGACGGCAGCGTCCATATCGCCATTTGCTTCGGTGAGTGCTTTTTTGCAATCCATCATGCCTGCGCCAGTTGATTCGCGCAGATCTTTAATTTTTTGTGCTGAAATCTCAGTCATTGTGTATTCCTTTTATTTGAATGGGGACAAGCCCCCAATCCCCCCGCTTCGCGCCTCACACTTGTTCGGTTGGGCGCAATGCGGGAGAAAGGGGTATAAGATGAAACCGCTTATGCTGCGTTTTCGTCGCCGCCAGTTTCGCCTTCAGCTTTTTTGCTGCGCGGCGTTTTCTTCACGACCACTTCAGGTGCAACGCGTTCTTTTTTCGCTGGCTCGGCAGTTTCTTTTTTGCCTTTGCCCTTAGCGGCTGCTTTAGCTTTAGGCGCTTCTGCAGGAGCTTCACGGCCTTCAGACGCCGCAGCGAGGAAGGCTTCTTCCGGCGCTTCTACTTGCGTGTGAGAATCGCGACCACCTTTAGCCGCCTGTGGAGCGCGTTTTGCGCTTTGTTGCAAGCCATCCAGCGCCGCATCTGCAATCAGGTTGCAATACAGGCGAATGGATTTTGTTGCATCGTCGTTACCCGGTATTGGATAAGTAATGTTATCGGTGCTGGAATTGCTATCCAGAATACCAATCACAGGGATACCAAGGCGAGTCGCTTCTGCAATAGCGAGATCTTCGCGGTTCGTGTCGATTACAAAGATAATGTCCGGCACACCGCCCATATCTTTAATTCCGCCGAGGGATTTTTCGAGCTTCAAGCGCTCACGATCCATGTTCAGGCGCTCTTTTTTGGTCAGATTGCTGCCCACGCGGTTGGACTGCTCTTCAATCGCACGCAATTTACGGATAGAGTTTTGAATCGTCGCCCAATTGGTAAGCATACCGCCCAACCAGCGCTGGTTAACGTAATATTGACCACAACGCGTTGCCGCTTCTGCAATCAAATCGCTCGCCTGGCGTTTGGTGCCGACGAACAAAACACGACCGTTATTCGCCGCTACATCGCGCACAGCGTGCAGTGCTTGTTGCAATAAAGGGAAGGTTTGCTGAAGGTCGATAATATGCACATCGCTGCGAACGCCATACAAATAAGGCGACATTTTAGGGTTCCAGCGGCGAGTTTTGTGACCAAAGTGAACGCCTGCTTCAATCAGGTCGTTCATCGTAAATTGTGGCAAAGCCATGATAGTGCTCCTAGTTTTCGGTTTAACCTCCACGAAAAAACGCAGCCTGAACCATTCAGACCACCGAAAAACTTTTCGTGTGTGAATTCCTCTCCGTTAAGAAAGGGGCGCAATTACTAGCCGCTTGCCTTTGTAAACGCAAGTGTTTTTTAGCGAATGGGACACTTGATTGTAGCGTAACCGAGCAAGCGCGAGGCGGTGCAGCCGTGGGGTTTGGGGAGTATCCCCAACGCAACTATCATTTGTCACAAAATCTTAACATTCAGAAGGGGCGTTGTTTGGTATAAATAATCAATGAATTTATTGGGAGTGGCGTGATGTGGAATTATATCAAGAGCTTTTTTATTCGTACGGATGAACCCGCGCCAATGGCTCCGCCTCCTTTCTCCTATACTTTGGGCGATGGTGGCAGCAAATCGACACCGCCTTCGACACCGCCTCAGACTCAACCATTTGAATGGGTGTTAACGGCCAATGGAGTCATCGCAAAAGTGCTGAGCGCTCTGCCTATATGGGCTTATAAGGAAACACATGATCATTTGCCGCAACACAGGATGCACATCACATCGGTGACGCTTGCCCCAGCAGAAGAGCATAATGGCGGGTTAGTGGCTTATGCAGTGGGGGGCGAAGAGCGACAAAACGCTACGCTCACCGTACAGCTGAAAGAGCCGGTCGGCAATTATGAGATTGTCAGCCTAAATCATGCACTGCATTCGATGCTAGGCGAAATCCCCGCACTCAAAGGCCAAGTGAAATTTGCTAAAGATGCGCCACCAGTGCCGCTGAATCATGAGGAAGAATGGAACATATTAAAGCCTTTGCTCGAAAAAGCAACAAAGCCTAATGCACCCGCCGAGAGTGCTTTCACTGCGGCAGAAATGACTGCGCTGGAAGGGTACTTTTTAAGAGATAAGCTTGATATGGCTGAAAGATCTGAGTGGAGGCATATAGAAGTACGGCATGCAAATGATAAAGTTCAGTTTGATCTGGAAGCGATGAAGTTGCCAAGCGATAGCACTACTGGAATTTCAACCGAAGCCACCGTGAATGATTATGTGAATCACAACAAAGCAGCTATTCTTGAAAGCATGAAAACAAAACTCATCGCACTAAAATTGATGACGCCAGAAGATGCAGCTTTGCTAGATTTTACCGCAGCAATCACTACGGGTGGCTACGGAAATACAGTCCCTGTAGTTGAATTTGGCAGTCGTGTGGCTGGGCAGGAGGCAATAGGGGCAACTCCTCTCGCCAAAGTGGACACAGATAAACTTCGGGATGTTTTTGCCACTGTGTTGCTGGAGTCGAGCAAAGACCTGCCCTCGATTTTGCCTCGCATTGCCGATGGGGCGATGATCAAACAAGCAATTACTCAACGTGTGGGCGAGAACCCTGCGATTACTCAAGCACTCGATCATGGAATGTTCAAATCCTGGCAAGAAAGAAACGCCGAACGAGAAAAAGACGCAGGCATCGTCGAAATCGGCAACGTCACAGAAAGCAGCAAACCCAACGAGCTGAAGCTCACTTTCCCGCTGCCGCATGGGGTGACGCTGCAGAGCTTGCGTGAGAGCATTGTGGATAATGCCAATGTGATCGAGCTGGGGGCAAAAAGCCACTATCACACCGTCGGCTTGGGGAAGTAGGTGGCTTAAAAGATAGATGCGCGCTGACAAGCCTCTGAAAATAAAACAAGACAATTCAAAAAGTCTTGTTATGGTCACTACATACGGTAGTTTTAAAAATAGGCTGCCGCAAAATATAGTTCATGTACGAACAATAATAATAAAGACAAGAGGTCTTATGGAAATCGGGAAACTGCTCAGCGGTGCGCTTGCGCGAAACCCTAATATTGGCAAACTCACCGACGATCAGCGCGCCTCGCTGGATAAAATTCTGGCACAGTTCAACCCTGCCACTTTTGGTCAGGCGGAATTTAACAAGCTCAGCGCAGATTTAAACGAAGTGGGCATTCGTCCCAGTGCCGAAGTCAAAAAGACGATTGAAGCCGCGGGTATCGACGTTTCACCTTATGTAAAACAGCTGGGCAACGGGCAACCGAGCGGCCCTAAAGGTGCTTTGCCGCCGCCACCGCCGCCACCCTCTAAAAGCAGCGATTCCTCTAACAGCAGCACGATTGAAGAATTATTGACGGCGATTGCCGATTTTCTGGAGAAACTCCAATCTGGCTCTGCGACAGAGGCCGATACGGAAGAGCTGGCAGCCCTCGCGCAACAAGCGGGTGCGAAAGGTGAAACTGGGTTAATCATCAATCAGGTCGCTTAGGCGCTCATCAACGTATAAATCTCGCGGCGCAGCGTTTCCAGCCCCGCACCTTTTTCGGAACTGGTGAGGATCAGCTGCGGATAGGCCGCGCCATGTTTGGCGATCGCTTCCAATGTTTTGGCCACACAGGCTTCCTGTTCAGCAACGCTGATTTTATCGGCTTTGGTCAGAATAATCTGATAATTCACGGCGGTTTCATCAAACATCGCCATGATATCTTCATCGTTTTCTTTGATGCCGTGGCGGCTATCAATCAGCAGAAACACGCGCTTGAGCGTAGGCCGCCCTTGCAGATATTCTCGCGTCAGCCGCGTCCATTGTTTAATCTCGTGCTTCGGCGCTTCGGCGTAGCCATAACCCGGCAAATCCACCAGATAAAATTTCTCACCCACCAGAAAATAATTCAGCTCCCGCGTCCGTCCGGGGGTGTTGGATGCCCGCGCCAAATCGCGCTTACCCGTGAGCGCATTAAGCAAGCTTGATTTACCTACATTTGATCGCCCCGCAAAACAGACTTCAAACAAGCGGTCAGTAGGCAGATGGTCAAGGCTCTTACAGCCGCGGAAAAAAGTGGTTTCAGGGAATTTTGCCATAAAAATAAGGTGCTCAATGTGCTAGGTGCTAAGGTGCTAAGAAAACGGTACGCTAGCACCTTTAGCACCACTTAGCACCTTTTCTCCATCACATAATCATTCATCTGAAAACCGTCGCCAATATCAAAATCGGCTTCGCAGACAATTTTAAAGCCGATCTTTTTATAAAAATTCCACGAATTCACATTGCGGCGATGCACTTGCAGACGGATCTTCTGAATCTCAGGCACACGGCGCAGTAGCTCCGCAAACATCTTTTTGCCGATTCCCTTGCCCTGACATTCTGACGCGAGATAAAATTTATGCAGAAAAATTCCGCCTTCAACCGAATCTTTACCGCGCAGAATCAAATTCTCGATTTTTGCCAGATCGCTGAAGGATAAAAACCCGATCATCTCGCCGTCCATTTCGGCAAGCAAAAACCGCTGGCCACTCGCCTGCTGCTCCTGCAACGCCTCGGCGCTATAGCTGCGCGGCAGCATGAAATCGATCTGCGCCTGTGCGATAATGCTGCGATAATGTGCATTCCAGATCCGCCCCGCCAGCGCGCCCAGCGTGGCGATGTCTTGCGGTTCCATCCATCGGAAAGTAGCGTTATCACGCATCATTAGCGGCGAGTGCATTGCGTTTTTCCGAACGTTTTTCGTAGCGGCGTTTAATGTTCCACTGCTGGGCAATCGAAATCATATTGCTCCAAATCCAGTAGAGCAGCAATCCTGCGGGGAAATGTGCCATGATGAACATAAAAATCCAGGGTAGAAACTGCATCGCTTTCGCTTGCGCGGGGTCAGTGGGTTTGGGGCTCATCCGCTGCTGCGCCACCATCGAACATGCAAACAGTATCGGCATAATTCCAAGCGTGAGCAGGCTGGGCGGGTTCCAGTCAATCAACCCAAAACCCGTGAATAAATTAGTAGGATCCTGCGCCGAAAGATCGCGGATAATGCCAAAGAAATTTGCATGTCGCATTTCAATCGTCACATAAAACACTTTATACAACGCGAAGAAGACCGGCATCTGAATCAGCATCGGCAAACACCCTGCCGCAGGGTTGATTTTCTCCTGCTTATAGAGCTTCATAATCTCTTGCTGATACTTCACTTTATCAGCGCCACAGCGCTCTTTCAGCTCCACCATTTTGGGCTGCAAACGCTTCATCTCATTCATCGACACAAAAGATTTATTCGCCAGCGGATACATTGCCAGTTTCACCAACACCGTCAGCAATAAAATCGCCAACCCAAAATCGCCTGCAAACACATAGAGCATATGCAGCAAGGTAAAGAGCGGCTTGGTGAGGAAATAAAACCAGCCCAAATCCACCGCACGATCAAATAAGGGGATCTGATATTTCGCCGCATATTCATCGAGCATCTGCATTTTTTTGGCACCGGCAAAGAGCATTGCCTGATAGCTGCCTGTGGCTCCTGCCGCCACTTCTACCGCTTTACCCATAAAATCTGCCTGATAACGATGCGCCAAAGCGTCCTTACCCAAATAGGCTTTAAAATTGCCAGTATAGGTTTGGTCATTTTGCGGAATCAGCGCCGTCAGCCAGTATTTATCCGAAATCCCCAGCCAGCCAGTGGCATTTTGCTGCACCACTTTGCCTTCGGCGATGAGGTCTTTATATTTCAGCTCTTTCAGCGAACCGTCCATCACCCCGATCGGGCCTTCATGCGATACCAGATCGTTCAAATCATGGTCAAGCAAGCTGCGGTTAATATAACCATAAGGCAGCAGTGAGACGGCTTTTTTGCCGTTGTTGATGACGCGCTGCTGCACGTTAAACAGATAGGCATCTTTGCGAGCAATCACCAATTCAAAGCGAATTTTTTGATCATTTTCCCAAAATAATGTCACGGATTTATCGGGCAATAATGTTTTGCTGTCCGATTGCCATAAAGTGTTGCTCTGCGGCACTTTCACCGAAGAATCGGGCGAAATCCAACCAAATTCCACAAAAAACGCATCCGGCGCATTGCTGGGTTTCAGCAGCTCCACAGGGGGGCTGTTTTTCTTTGCTTTCTGCGCGAAATGAGTGAGGCTCAGGCCATTAAAGCGACCGCCGTGCAGCGCAATTTGCCCTTGCATTTCGGGCGCATCGATTTTGATTTTCGGCATTTTCGCTGCCACTTTATGCGCGACCACCGATTCTGCTTTTTGTTTTTCTTCCAGCGTGGCGAGCTGTGCTTTTTCCTTCGCCATCACTTCCATTGCGTGCTTCTGCGCCGCTTGCTGGCGGGGATATTCATAAACAAAATGCCAGACCAGCAAACCAATGCCAAGCAGGAACATCGCCATCATCATACGGCGGGTATCATCAGGATCATAAGGACGGTTCGGATTCATAGTAGCTCAGTCTTTAGTTGGTATGTTATCTTCACCGCTGCCACCGCCAGGCCTGCAGCGCAGAATGCGTTTAAAGGCCAGCCAGCTTCCGCGCAACGCGCCATGGGTGAGGATGGCATCGCGTGCATAGGCCGAGCAGGTGGGAGTAAATCGGCAATGCCAGCCGATATAGGGTGAAAGCATGATTTGGTAAAGCCGAATGAGTGCCAACAGAATCTTTGTCATGTCTTTTTAGATTCTTGTGTCACAATATGATGCAACTTCCGCATCCCCTCTGCCATTTCACGCTTCAGGGTTTCAAATTCAATCGTGGCGGCATCGGGGCGGCCAATCAGCACATAATCGTGATGGGGATGCGCCGCCTCAGGCAATGCCAGCCTTGCCGCCTCACGCAAACGGCGGCGGATGCGGTTGCGAACCACGGCATTGCCCAGTTTTTTGGTGGTAGTAAAACCCAAACGCGGTGTAGCATCTTCGCCTGAAGCGCGCTTATTCAATTGCAAAATGAAGGCAGGACGAACCCACTTGCGACCACTCGCCGCACAGGCCAGAAAATCAGAACGTTTTTTGAGTCTAGTGATTGCAGCCATCAATACATACTCCAACCGAGCAGGGTGAGGCGCGCAAGCGTGAGCCATTCTTCGGAAGATTGGGGGAATATCCCCAACGCAAAAAAGAGAACTACGCGCTCAGTTTCTTACGGCCTTGTGCACGACGACGCGACAAAATCAGACGGCCATTTTTATCCGCCATACGAGCACGGAAGCCGTGACGGCGTTTGCGAACAATATTGCTAGGCTGGAATGTACGTTTCATATCAATTCTCTATTTTATAAGGGAAGGGAATTATAAAAGGGTTAGTGGGGGGTGTCAAGTGATTTGACAACACTATCTAATCTTTCAAATCTTCCCAGAACTCTTTGACCTTGCCGAAGAAACTTTCGGATTCTGGGCTGGAATGGCTATTTTTCTCTTCTGCTGCGAATTGCTTAAGCAGGTCTTTTTGTTTTTTGCTTAAATTCACGGGCGTTTCCACTGCGGTATGCACATACATATCACCACGGTTCTGGCTACGCATGATGCTCATGCCTTTGCCCTACAGGCGGAACTGGCGACCCGATTGTGTGCCAGCAGGAATCGCGACTTTTACGCGACCGCCTTCAATTGTAGGCACTTCTACTTCGCCGCCCAAAGTCGCAACTGTCATCGGCACGGGTACGCGGCTATGCAAATCGGCATCTTCACGCTGGAAGAAGGGATGGGCTTTCACGCTCAGGAAGATGTATAAATCACCTGCAGAGCCGCCGCGCATACCCACTTCACCTTCGCCTGTCAGGCGAATCCGCGTGCCTTCTTCCACCCCTGCGGGGATATTGACTTTCAGCGATTTTTCTTTGCGCATCCGCCCTGAACCCGCGCATTTTTTGCAGGGGTCTTTGATGATTTTGCCGAGGCCTTGACAGCTTCCACAACCGCGCTCGACGGTAAAGAATCCTTGCTGCATCCGCACCTTACCGCGACCTTGGCAAGAGGGGCAGGTTTCTGGCTTGCTGCCTTTTTCGCCGCCTGAACCATTACACCCTTCGCAAGTAACGGCGGTGGTGATGGTCACGGTCTCCTGCTTGCCTTTAAAGGCTTCTTCCAGCGAGA
Source organism: Rickettsiales bacterium (assembly GCA_044350115.1). GTDB lineage: Bacteria > Pseudomonadota > Alphaproteobacteria > Rickettsiales > JALZUV01 > JBILIE01. Next base: position 1,093 of record JBILIE010000001.1, on the reverse strand, counting down.
TGCCTAAATTATAGCGCAAATCCGCACCGGGTGCCATACCGCTGGCCTGACCGCCGCGCCCCCGACCGCCGCCTTGATTAAAGGCACCACCAAACAGATCGTCAAAAATATCGGCAAAGTTACCACTGAAATCAAAGCCTGCCCCACCTGCGCCACCGCCGCCCGCACCACCCATGCCGCCCGCCGCAAAGGCATCATGACCATAACGATCATACGCCGCCCGCTTTTGCGGGTCTTTCAGCACATCATAGGCTTCGTTGATTTCTTTGAACTTCTTTTCCGCCGCCGCATCGCCCGGATTTTTGTCTGGATGCCATTGCATCGCCAGCTTCCGATAAGCCTTTTTCAGCTCATCTTCCGAAGCGGTTTTTGCAACACCGAGGAGTTCGTAGTAATTCTGCGCCATAATAAGGGGAGTGTTAAGTAGTAAGTGGCTAGTGGTAAAGCATCTACCAGCCACTTACCACTAATCACTAATCACTCTTCTTTTCGTTTACTTCTTCAAATTCAGCGTCCAGCACTTCGCCGTCTTTCGCGTCGCCGCTGCTACCACTATTTGCTTGGCCGCTCTCTGCTTGCGCCGTTTCTTCCTGCGTCGATTTATAAATCGCCTCGCCCAGTTTCATGCTGGCTTTTTGTAGCTCGTCGATTTTGGCTTGCACTGCGGATTCATTTTCGCCTGCGAGTTCCTCTTTCAGATCTTTAATCGCTTTTTCGATCGCGGATTTATCCTCCGCACCGACTTTGCTGCCATGCTCTTCCAGATTCTTCTCGCTCATATGAATCAGGCTCTCGCCTTGGTTTTTCAGCTCGACCATTTTCTTGCGTTTTTTATCCGCTTCCGCATTGGCTTCCGCATCGCGGATCATCTGCTCGATGTCTTGATCCGACAAACCGCCTGATGCCTGAATGCGAATCTGCTGCTCTTTATTCGTCGCTTTATCTTTCGCCGACACGTTCACAATACCGTTAACGTCGATGTCAAAAGTCACCTCAATTTGCGGCACGCCGCGCGGTGCGGGAGGGATTCCCACCAGATCAAACTGACCCAGCACTTTATTGTCCGCCGCCATTTCACGCTCGCCTTGGAACA
>JBILIE010000229.1:0-2965 GCA_044350115.1 Rickettsiales bacterium | reverse complement strand
ATTGTCACCTTTACAAAACATCGGAGTTTTTTTGAAGAAAAGGAAATAAGAATTGCTGCTTACATTAATAAGAAAAATCTTGAGAGGGAGATTAGTACTTTCCTTCGCAAAGGCAAACTTACTCCTTATATTGAACTCTTTGAAGGCGAAAAAGAACGCAGCATTATCAATTCTGTCATGAAACTTCCCATCAAGCGCATTATCGTAGGCCCGCATCCAGATAAAGAAGGGCAGATGAGATCGTTGAAGGCACTCAAAACGCTTTTGCATAATGTGCGTGTGCCATCACTGGGCAACGCGCCGATAGAAATTCACCCCTCTGACATCCCCTATATTGGCTAACATGCACCTCAATCCCCAATCCCCAATGCCCAATGCCCAAACTTGGCCCTCCAACCGCCGCTGGCAAATCGCCGCTGTCGATGATCGCGCTGTGCTGGCCATGCAGCAGAAATTGGGGCTGCCAGAGGTGTTATGTCGGCTGCTGGTGCATCGTGGGGTGACGTGGGAGGGGGCGGAGGAATATCTTGCGCCGTCGCTTAAACACCTGATGCCCGATCCGTTTCATTTGAAGGATATGGACAAGGCCGTGGCGCGGTTGATGGTGGCGATTGAGGCAGGCGAAACCATCGGCATTTTTGGCGATTATGATGTGGATGGGGCGACGTCTTCGGCAGTGTTGCTGCACTATTTGCGCTGGATTGGCGCGAAGGCCGTGGTGCATATTCCTGACCGTCAGAAAGAAGGCTACGGCCCCAATATGTTCGGTTTTGCGCGGCTGCGCGAACAGGGCGCGAAATTAATTGTGACGGTGGATACGGGCACGCTGGCGCATGAGGTGCTGGCACAGGCAGCGGCAGAGGGTTACGCAGTGATCGTGATTGATCACCATCTCGGCGAGCCGCAACTGCCCGCAGCGGTTGCGGTGGTGAACCCCAATCGGTTTGATGAGAGTTCCGAACAAAGCGCACTCGCGGCGGTTGGTGTGGCATTTTTGGTGTTGGTAGGGCTGCAGCAAAAATTGCGCGAGAAGGGATTTTTCGCGGATAAAAAAGAACCCGATTTACGCTGGCTCCTCGATATCGTCGCACTCGGCACCGTGGCGGATGTTGTCCCGCTCGCGGGTCTCAATCGCGCCTTTGTGGTGCAGGGGTTGAAGGTGCTACGACAGCGCCAAAACACAGGCCTCGCGGCGTTGATGGATGTGGCGCGGCTGGACGAACCGCCCACGCCCTATCACCTCGGCTTTCTGCTCGGCCCGCGCATTAATGCAGGCGGGCGTGTGGGGCAATCCGATCTCGGGGTGCGCGTACTCACCTCGCCCGATTACAACAGCGCCAAGCCCCTTGCGGAGGCGCTGGATGGCTATAATCAAGAACGCAAGGCCATCGAAGCCAACGTGCTCGAACAAGCGATGGAGCAAGCCGCCCGCCAAACCAACCAGCCAATGATTATCGTGAGTGCAGAGGGCTGGCATGAAGGTGTGATCGGCATCGTCGCAGGGCGCATCAAAGAGCAGTATAACCGCCCCGCCGCCGTGATTGCATGGAATAGCGAAGGTAAAGGCAAGGCCTCCGCCCGCAGTGTGAGTGGCGTGGATCTTGGCCAAGCTGTGATTGCAGCGCGCCAGCACGGATTATTACTCGCAGGAGGTGGCCACAAAATGGCGGCAGGCTTCACCGTCGCGCAGGAACATTTCGCCGCGCTACAGGCATTTTTTGAGGAGAATTTAAGCGAATCCGTCAGCCGCTATCTCACCGAATATGCGAGCGAGGTGGAAGGCAGCCTGCCCCCCTCTGCCATCACCACTGAATTCGCCGCATTGCTCGACCATGCGGGGCCTTTTGGCTCAGGCAACCCCACGCCGCGCTTTTTGTTGCCGAATGTGAAAGTCATCAGCGCCGACATCATCGGCAGCAAGCATTTGCGCTGCTTCATCGTCGATGCGGAGTTTAACGGACGCGGCCAACCGCACCGTGTCAAAGCTATGGGCTTCGGCATGGCCGAGCTTCCCTTAGGCCAAGCACTGCTTAACGCCCAAGGCCGCAAACTTGAAATGATCGGCAAAATTAAGCGCGAATTCTGGCAAGGCCGCGAGTCCGCCACGTTATTAATCGAAGATGCACGTTTTTTAGGTTGACTTTCGCTCGCACCAGTGGTGTAAAGCACCCCTCTTTTTGAGAACTGCGACCCCTTCGTCTAGCGGTTAGGACACCACCCTTTCACGGTGGGTGCACGGGTTCGATTCCCGTAGGGGTCGCCATTATCTTTATAAGATGCTGATTACTCAGGTAATAATAGGTTAAATTTATAGGGCTTTGTCGTCACTGCTACGATGGAGTGCTACCAATGCCTATACAAACTCACTTGATTAATCGCAATGGCGTATATTATTGCCGTGTTTCCATTCCCAAACAATACCAGAATACTATCGGCAAGAAAGAAATCTGGAAATCATTAGGTTGCAGGTCATACCTTGAAGCCATACGCTATGCCAAAATCCAAACTGAAAGTATTATGCAGGAGATTGAGGTAATGGCAGGGCAGAGTACCTCCCCGAACGCGCAGAGATGATGCAGTGGTGGGCGGATTATGTGAGTATGGCCTCCAAGGGCGGGAAAGTGGTGGAAGTGAAGTTTGGAGCAAGCAAGTGAACGATTTTCTTTTAGCCAAGTTTCCTTCGTGGATGCCAGAAAAGATATTCGGAATATTAGATCAATGCGTAATGACGGCAATGGAATGAGTGTTCAGAGCATTTCACAAAGTATTTCGAGTGAAGATAGAAAGATTCTGGCGCGAGAAATAATTTCTAAAAAAGGTGAAATATTATTTGCTCGGGCATTGATACTTGCTGAAGGAATTACAGAAGAACAAGTAATTCCTGCAATATGCGACTTATACACCAACAAGTCTCTTTTTGCTTTGGGCATATTATGCGTTGGCGTTAGTGGAAAAAACTATCCTC
>JBILIE010000049.1:0-8870 GCA_044350115.1 Rickettsiales bacterium | reverse complement strand
AAAATCAAGTAGATAGTCTATGTTCGCTTCCGTTGCCTACGCACAGGAACCAGCAGCAGCCGTGACCGAGGCATCCCCAATTGCAGGGCTGATGCCGATCATCTTAATGGTGGTGCTCTTTTATTTTTTGCTGATTCGCCCTCAGCAAAAGAAAATGAACGAGCATAAAAAGATGGTGGCTGCTTTGCGCCGTGGCGATAAAGTGCTCACGAGTGGCGGCATTTTCGGTACTATCTCGAAGGTGGAAGACGACGCGATTGTAGTTGAAATTGCGCCAGAAGTGAAAGTGAAAGTAGAGAAAAACTCTATTTCCACCGTTATCACTCGCACAGAGCCTGCGGATGGCAGTGCCGATAAAGGTAAAGTGAAAGCCAATGATTGATTTTCCTCGCTGGAAAAGTCTTCTGATTATTGCCACTTGTTTGGTATTTGCCTACCTCACACTCCCTAATTTTTTAAGCGAATCTCAGCGCGAGAAATTTGCGGGTTACTTGCCTGCAAACTCTTTGAGCCTTGGCTTGGATTTGCAAGGTGGTTCGCATTTATTGCTTGAGATTGATGTGGAGCATTATCTGCGCGAACAAGCGCAAAATCTTGCGGATGATATTCGCTTGAAGTTACGAGAAGGCCACTTGCGCTACACTAATCTTGCGGCAAAAGGCAAAAAAGTCAGCTTTGTCTCTACAGATTCTGAAGAAAAGGTGATGCAAGCATTGTACGACATCGGCGATTCGATTGTCGTGAAGCAGATAGATGGCGTATATCATGTGTCGTGGAGCAAGCGATACCTTGCAGAACTAGAACAAAAATTGATGGAGCAGACGATTCAAATCGTCAATCGTCGCGTGAATGAGAGCGGTACGCGTGAGCCGATTATTCAACGTCAAGGTGCGGATCGGGTGTTGGTACAGGTTCCGGGGTTACAAAATCCGGGTAAGCTGAAGGAATTATTGGGTAAAACGGCCAAAATGACTTTCCATCTGGTGGATGCTTCGGTCAGCCCTGAAGATATCATGAGTGGTGCCATGCCGCCTGCGGGAACGCGTATTTTGCCTTCTGATAACCCGCGAGATGTGGATGGGATGGGGCGACCGTTCCGTTATGCGATTAAAGGGCGGGTGATGCTGAGTGGCGATTTGCTCACTAGCGCGAGTGCGACGTATCAAGAGAACGAGCCAGTGGTGGCATTTAAATTCAATACGCTTGGCGCACATAAATTTGCGCGCATCACGCAGGAAAATGTAGGTAAGCCTTTTGCGATTGTGTTGGATAATAAGGTGATTACTGCGCCGAACATCAATGAGCCAATTCTGGGCGGTAGTGGCATTATCAGTGGTCGTTTCACGGTGGAAACAGCAAATGATTTAGCTTTGTTGCTGCGCGCTGGCGCATTGCCCGCGCCGCTGAAAGTAGTGGAAGAACGCACCGTAGGCCCGAGCCTCGGCGCAGATTCCGTCGCTTCGGGCAAAAATGCCTGCTTGCTTGGTCTTGCGCTGGTGATGCTGTTTATGGCAGTGTGTTATGGACTGTTTGGGGTGTTGGCGAATATCTCGCTGCTCATCAATTTATTTATGCTGATGGGGGCGCTTTCACTGTTGCAAGCAACGTTGACGCTCCCTGGGATTGCAGGGATTGTGCTCACTATGGGGATGGCGGTGGATGCAAACGTATTAATTTATGAGCGTATCCGTGAAGAAATGCGCCATGGAAAATCTCCGCTGGCCTGTGTAAGGCAGGGCTTTGAAGGCGCATTTGGCACCATTATGGATTCTAACCTCACCACGCTGATTGCGGCAGTGTTGCTGTTTTACTTTGGCACTGGCAGCATCAAGGGGTTTGCAGTGACCTTGTCGCTAGGCATTCTGACATCAGTCTTCACCGCTATTTTTGTGACCAAAATGCAAGTGGCGTGGTGGATGAACTGGAAGCGTCCGAAAGTGCTGCCATTATGATTTTTATCCGAGCAAGTGCGAGGCGCGCAGCGTGGGGTTTGGGGCGGTAGCCCCATTTAAAACAAAATGGACATCACCCCCCAACTTTCCGCAGGTCAGCAATTGATTCAAGGCTATGGTGGTGGTGCGTTTATCGTGAGTGGGCAACGCTACGAACATTCACTCATTTTATTGCCCGAACAAGCAATTGCATGGAATGTGGCTTTTACAGAAGAGGCATTGATGCAAGTGGCAGCGCAAGTCAAAGGCGCAGAGATTTTGCTGATTGGTACAGGCAAGCAACAGGTTTTTATCGCGCCCTCTATCCGCAAAGCGATTAAGCAAAGTAATGGCATAGTGATAGAGGTTATGGATACGGGCGCAGCGTGTCGCACGTTTAATGTGTTGTTAGCGGAAGATCGCCGTGTGGCCGCAGCACTAGAAGTGATTTAATCAAAATAATCCGAGCAGGCGAGGCGCGCGAGCTAAGGGGTTTGGGGAAGTATCCCCCATTCAAAGATTATTTAGTCAGCTGATACACTGCATATTGTGGCGGCTGCCAGTAGATGCTGTCAAAATGAGTGCATTCACCACAATGAGCACTCCATGCAGCAGGCTGATGCCCACAGCTATTACAACGCCAGACGGAATCAGGGGTGGCAGCAGTGGCGCGGTCGAGCCAATAATTGGCTTTAGCAGGCTCGCTGCCGCTGAGTTGCTCCAGTTCGGCCATGAGCTTGCAGACGGCAACGGTTTCTTGCTGACCGCTAGCAGTTTTGAGGTTTTGGCGAGCAACGTCCCATTCCTCTGCCGCGATGGCAGCGCGTGCAACAGCGATCAAACTTTCCAAGGCATTGGCATTGGGTTTTACCATCTCCTGCACTTTTTTGAGGCGCTTTTGTGGGGTAAGCCCTGCATGTGCTTTATCAAAAAGCTTTGCTAATTCGGGATGTGGATGCGCCGCCCATGCTTTGCGTATGGCATTCGCGGCATCGCCTAATTTATCCACTTGCAGATAAATATCGGCAAGTAGAATCGTTGCAGCGGGAATGCTCGCCTCTTTTTTGACGGATTCTTTAAGCATTTCCAACGCAGAGCTGCGGTTGTTTTCTTTAAGCATTACCTGTGCTTGTTCCAGATAAATCAACGCAGAAATTCGGCGTGCTTCGGCACCCCCTAGCACAAAGCGTTTTTGGGCAGAGCTGATAAGCTGCAAGGCTTCTTGCCAGCGACGGTGATAGGAAAAAATATCGGCAACGAGCATCAGCGTAGGCACATGCTTGGGGCGCAGTTTGAGGAGTTCTTCTGCATGCGTCAGTGCTTCGCTCATCCGATCGCTGCGGCGGGCTTCTTCAATCAAGCCGCGCAGAGCGAGTGGTTTGGTTTGTTCGGAATCGCGCAAGGCCTGAAACTGCAACCGCAAATTTTCTTCATCGCCTTGTTGCCGAGCAAGCTGCAAATTAAGCAAACGAGGCAGGGTAGGGTCTGGCAAAAATTTCTCTGCTTGACCGATATATTTTTTGGCATTTGCCATATCCTGATCGCCCAGAGCAACAAAGGCTTCTGTCAGTGCGGCAAGGCCTTTTTCTTGCTGCAAACTGGAACGCGCTTTGCCAATGCGGCGCGGCATGGTCACTAAAATATCGAGTAATTTAAACGCCAGCCATGCAAGGAAACTAAGCGTGATGACTCCCACCAGCAAAAATGCGGCAGAGGTTTCGATGCGATATCCGAACCAGTCCATGGTCATCTGCCCTGGATTTTCGGCGATGCGCCCTGCAGCGAGCGACACCATTAACAGCGCAATAATGAAAAGCAGATTACGGAGCATGCGGTGCATCCGTAGAAGTTTGCATCACCGCATCGGCAACACGTTGGTCGAGTTTTTGAATTAGTTGGGGGATGCGGTAGTAACCCTTGGCTTCCTCCACCCAGGCAGTGAAATAAGGCTCAATATCCTGAGGTAAATCGTTTAATTCGGTAACTGCTTTTTCTACATGGTCGCTGCGCAAAGATTCTTCTGCACGGTTAATGGCAGCAAGCGGTGAATCATCAGAATCTTCCAGCTTACGCACGGTAATAAAATCAGCCAGATTGCGTTTCACTTTGCCACTGAGTGAATTATCTACCCCATCTTTTTCTTTGAGATACGTTTGCAGAGAGTCGTTAAATGAATGCTGTAAATCGATCAGGGAAGGGCGACCTAATGCACTGTAAACTTCTAATGGCTCTGCCGTTTCTGCAATTACAGGATGGTTTTGTGCAATGGCAAAAAAGCGCTGGAAAGCATCCTGAAAAGGCTGACCATCTAAGGCTTTTGAACGCAAAGTTTGGAAGAAAGCGACGAGGCGTAAATCAGGCAGAGTTTGCGCCGCTTGCTGCTGCACTTGTTGGCTGAGGCCTTGTTGCAGCACGGTGATTTGTTGGATCTGATCGCGCAGGGTTTGCATTTCTGTTGCACTACCTGCTTGTTGTTTTAGTTCGTTAAGGCTGGCTTCCAGCGCGCTTAACTTTTGATTATCGATGAGTGCTTGACCTGTGTTGGTGTTGGCGATACTCGCTTGAAGGGCATTCAGCGATGCTTCCTGCGCGGCAAGGCGTTGTTCGAGTAAGGCGATGCGAGATTTACAGTTGACAACTTCTGCAAGTAGGGTGATTTTTTCGCTTGACTGAGTAGCGAGGATGGGCTGAAATTTTTCTAATAACACTTCGCGCTTACTATAGGCGATGCCCGCAATAGCCACAAACATCACCAGATTCGCGATGAGACAAGACAGCAAAAAAGATCCAAAACCTCTTGATTTGGGAGAAGATTCCACCGCTTTGTCGTCAGTGGAGGAAGTGGATTCTATTTCTGTCTGTTTGCTTGCCATCGTTCTGTTATAGCGCGATTACGAAATTGCAGGCAATGGGTAATATGTGCAGCCATCTTCATCGCCCCAAACCTTCATATATTAAAGCTTGTTAAGGGGGGCTGCAAATAGTACCTTTGCTTTTAGCGTCAGGCCCATAGCTTGCTCTAGGGACTGAATAAGCAGGAATTTTTATAACGAATCTGGCACAGAACCAGCCACCAATATCCAAAATCAGAAGAAATTTCTTCAATAAAATCCTGCAACAATCCAATGTTTCTTAATCCTGAATCTAAACATCATTACGCAGAGGCCTTACATATTCGGATAATTGGGGCCTCCGCCGCCTTCTGGTGTGGTCCAAACGATATTTTGTGACGGCTCTTTAATATCGCAGGTTTTGCAATGGACACAGTTTTGTGCATTGATCTGCAACCGTGTTTTGCCTGCTTCTTCCAAATATTCATAGACGGCAGCAGGGCAAAACCGCTCTGCGCTGCCCGCATAAATGGCGAAATCTACTTCCACTGATTTTTCTGGTGTTTTTAACCGCAAATGTACTGGCTGATCTTCCTCGTGGTTTGTATTGGAGAGGTAAACAGAAGATAGGCGATCAAAACTTATCACTCCATCCGGTTTAGGATAGGCAATCGGTTGGCACTGTCTGGCAGGCTTGGTTTGTGCGTGATCCGCATGATGCTTCAATGTCCACGGCATTTTACCTTTAAATACATAGGTTTCGAGCGCGGCATAAGCCAGCCCTGCCCATAAACCAAAACGGAAGGCGGGGCGAATATTTCGCACTTGCTGTAATTCCTGTCCCACCCATGAAGTGCGGATATTCTCGCTATATGCCATCAATTCGTCTTGTGCACGACCCTCTTTCAGCGCAGCCACCACTGCTTCCGCTGCGACCATCCCCGATTTCATCGCCAGATGGGTGCCTTTAATTTTAGGCACATTGAGGAAACCCGCCGCACAACCAATCAGCGCTCCCCCCGCCATCGTCAATTTTGGCAGCGATTGCCAGCCGCCTTCATTTAACGCTCGCGCGCCATAAGAAATCCTACGCCCACCTTCAAGTAACGGTCGAACCGCAGGATGTTCTTTAAACCGCTGGAACTCCATATAAGGATCCATATACGGGTTCTGGTAATCCAATCCCACTACATAGCCAATTGCTACCTGATTATTTTCTAAATGATAGACGAACGAGCCACCATAAGTTGAATTATCTAGTGGCCAACCAATCGTATGCGTCACCTGACCTTGTTGATGTTGTGAATTAGGCATCTCCCATAATTCCTTGATTCCTATTGCATAAGTTTGCGAACTTGCTCCTTCTCTCAAGTTAAAGTTCTGCATTAACTGCTGCGAGAGGGAGCCACGGCAGCCTTCTGCAAAAAGGGTATATTTCGCCCGAATTTCCATCGGCTCTTGGTAGCTTTCTTTATGTTCGCCGCTCTTGCTTATCCCGAAAGCACCTGTGCGGACGCCACATACCTTGCCTTCTTCAATAATCACTTCAGCAGCAGGGAAGCCCGCAAATACTTGCACACCCATCGCCTCTGCTTGACCGCCCAGCCAGCGCACAAAATTTCCTAAGCTAATGATATAATTTCCCTTGTTATGCATCTGCGGCGGTGTTGGCAGCTTTATTCTGCCTTTTTGGGTCAAAAACCAAAAATGGTCTTCCTTCACAGGTGTATTTAAGGGAGCGCCTTTTTCTGCCCAATCGGGAATCAGCTCATTCAGCGCCCGTGGCTCCAGCACTGCACCAGAGAGGATATGTGCGCCGACTTCCGAGCCCTTCTCCAACACCATCACATTGAGTGTAGGGTTCAACTGCATCAAACGAATCGCCGCCGAAAGCCCCGCCGCCCCTGCGCCAATAATCGCCACATCGCATTCCATTACTTCCATGGTTTTCTATTCCTCCCCAAACCTATGCTTCGTGCGCCTCACGTTGCGCAGTTACGTTGATTTAGTGATAAACGAATAGCCCCCCCGGTCAAGCGCAGCGTATTGGCACGCAATCTTCACATTTAAACCATTGAGAGAGTTGCAAGTTGTAAACCCCCAACGCTAAATAATTTTTTCTCTAAGCCCTTTAACATCTACCGCCCCAAGGAAAGCTGGGGTTTGGAGCGAGAGGTGCTACTATGCTTGAGATTCCAGCCTTCGCTGGAATGACGGCTAAAACAGCAATCAGCATGTGAGAAAATCACCTAATTGACGTATTATTTGAATTGTTGTCATCAAATTGTAATAGAATTCCATTATCTTAAAAAAAGTTAACGTCATTTGGAGATATGCATGCCCCAAACTTATAACCTGACCAATAGTAACGATGTATGGTTTGCCCCCAATAATATGGCTACGATCATTTACGCATTAGGTGGGGATGATTTCGTATCCGCAGGAAGCAGCAAAGATGTAATTATCGGTGGGTTAGGGGAGGATACTCTCTTTGGCGGCGGCGGCGGCGACCTCATTTATGGTGACACGATGTACATAGAATATGTTCGTGGCAAGGATGGGGTGTGGCATGTAGTAATCCCAACCTACGATGATTTTATCAATGCAGGTGATGGTAATGACACCGTCTATGGCGAAGGGGGAAATGACACAATCGAAGGTGGAAATGGCTATGACACCCTTAATGGTGGTCTTGGCAATGATATTATCTCTGGCGATGAGCAATCGGATTCCATCATCGGCGGCGCGGGAAATGACACTATCTATGGCGACTATATTGTTACTAACCCAACTGGTGATAATGTAACGGCTAGTGCAACAGATCGTCAGGATTTTATTGATGCAGGCACTGGTGATGATTATGCTGAAGGTGGCGCAGGGGACGACACCATTTACGGCGGAGATGGGGCTGATATTCTCTATGGAGGCGTGCATTTTACGGGCAATACCGGGTTTACTCCAGACTATGATGACAACTTTCTGGATGGCGGTGCTGGAAATGATACGATATTCGCCGGATCTAAAAAAGATCTGATCTACGGAGCAGATGGTAATGATACAATCACGATTTATTTTGGTGATGACACAGTTTATGCTGGAACCGGAGATGATGTGATTAACTTATCTGGTATTACCACCAAGCTGTTAGCATCTTATGTTTATATGGGAGACGGTAACGACACATGCCTTGACAGCTGTGGGTATAACTCAACTCCCTACTATGTTGAAGGCGGCAACGGCAATGATTATATCCAGACTGCTCAGGGCAGTGATACGCTCTACGGTGGGGCGGGGAATGATACGATCAACGGCGGTGCCGGAGGGGATTATATCGCTGCCGGCGAGGGCGTTAATACAGCCTATGCAGGCTATGATCCGGCAGGAGGCAAAGATACCTTTGTGTTTTCTCTGAATTCAACGACGACGGTGATAGATTTCGGAAATGGAGATCATCTTGATTTTTCTGGCTTCGGGCTTTCTTTCAGCCAGCTGAGCCTCTCTACAACCAACGGAGATGCCACTATCGCCTTTGATACTGGGAAATTTATTGTTGATGGTGTTAGTCTTGCTGCGATTGACGCTTCGGACTTCATTTTTTAAAGAAAGTTTGTATAAAGGGGGCTATGACTCAGACCAAGCCCCCTTTTTATATCACCACACCCATTTATTATGTGAATGATTCGCCGCATATCGGCCATGCTTACACCACCATCGCCTGCGATGTGATGGCGCGGTTTATGGCTCTCGACGGCCATGATGTGTTCTTTCTGACAGGTACGGACGAACATGGGCAGAAGGTGGCCAAAGCGGCGGAAACTGCTGGCAAAACGCCGCAGGCTTTGTGTGATGAAGTTTCTGTGCGGTTTCGTAATCTGGTGAATACGGGCGAGAATATCCTAAATGTCACCAACAACGATTTCATCCGCACCACGGAAGACCGCCACAAAAAAGCTGCGCAGGAACTCTGGCGGCGAATTGAAGCGAACGGGTATATTTATAAAGCCAATTACGGCGGCTGGTATGCTGTGCGCGATGAGGCTTATTATGCCGAATCGGAATTGATCGAAAAAGACGGCCAGAAATGCGCCCCTACTGGCGCACCAGTGGA
>JBILIE010000228.1:0-2985 GCA_044350115.1 Rickettsiales bacterium | reverse complement strand
TAATCTGAAGCGTTTGATGCAAAGATTCCCGAAAAATGAAATCATCGCAATTAAGCAGGCAGGTTTTATTGATAAATGGGATGAATTGCAGCTATGGCAGAGATAGTCGCGCATTCCTGCTGCTACCTATATGCTACCTAGAGAGAAAAAGCGAAAAGCCGCTTGGCGACTAACCTATTGAAATAAATGGTGGAGGCGACAGGAGAGGCCAGTCACTCGTATAAGTCTTTGATTTATATCATTCAAAAGTGGTGTAATTACTGCTCATGTGTACCAGTTTTGTGTGTCAGTTGCAAGTATGAAACGCACTTTCTAGTCCTCTTTGTTCGCAATTTTTAATCTTTTCTTAAAATAGAAACCAACCCTACCTACGGTGCGTATATACGGTGTAATCATTGTGCTATGCGCAAAAAAAACCTCCCCGGGGAAACGGGGAGGCTGTGGGTACTGTGGTCGGATAGTGGCGCTTATTTCAACGCCGCTTCAATCTTATCGCCGAAGGCGGGCATTGCTCCCGCGTCTGTTCCATCAGCCCAGCCGATTACTTGGCCGGTTTTGCTGACAAGAAAAAACCTACCATCATGAGCGTAGGGGTTGCCAGCCCCGCTTGCTGCGCCGATGGCATCGGCGAGTTCGTAAGCCGCGTCTGTGCTGTTGCTTCGTACAAAACGCCATCGCGGAAAGGTTACCCCTGACCGTTTTTCGATAGCATTTTTATACACCCACAACTTCACCTTGGTATCATACCTCGGTGAAATGGAGACACTCATAAAGTTTACCTTTTTACCAGCAAATCTTTTATTAAGCGTCACACAGTTCGCGGCCATCTTTGGGCAGATGGTCTGGCAAGTCGCAAAAAAGAAATAAACAACATACAATTCCCCCTGGAAGGTTTTGTTATTTACTCCGACGCTATCCTGATCCCAAAACTGGAATGAGGGGACAGTTTTTTGCGCTGCCAGTGGCTGGTAGGCTGCAAGACTTATCCAGCGCATTCTGGTGGATGTGCTGGGCTATACCGAAAGCAGCGCAGGCAAAGCGTGGACAGCGACTAAAAACCACCCCGTAGGCAAAGGCAATGTAGATGTCGCCCTCGGCCATTTCAGCGCAGACGACTCCCGCATCCTCGCTCCGTTTGAACTCAAAGGCGCAAAAACCCGCGATCTGGATGTAAAAATGGCAGGGCGCAATAAATCCCCCGTAGAGCAAGCGTGGGAATATGCGATGGATGCCAAAGGCGCGAAATGGGTGCTGGTTTCCAACTACCGTGAAATCAGGCTCTATGCTGTAGGCTATGGCCGCAAGGATTATGAATCTTTCGACCTCTCCCGCCTGACTGACCCCGCCGCCTATGCGCGGTTTATGCTGCTGCTTTCTGCCAATCACTTGATGGGTGACCGCACACTCGCCTTGCTGAAAGAGAGCGAGCAGAAAGAAAAAGACATCACCAAGGAGCTTTATAACGATTATAAAGCCCTTCGCTCCCAGCTTATCAACACACTAACGCGGGAAAACCCAGCCACCCCCGCGCTGGATATTATCAACCACTCCCAAACCATTCTGGATCGCATCCTGTTTGTCGCCTTTGCGGAAGATAAAGGCCTGCTGCCGAAAGAAACGCTCAAAAAAGCCTACGAAACACAAAACCATTTCAACCCGCAACCTGTGTGGGAAAACTTCAAAGGCCTGTTTTTGGCGATTGATAAAGGCAGCCCGCCGCTTAACATCACGGGCTACAATGGCGGCCTCTTTGCTAAAAATGCAGAAATCAACGCGCTATCCCTCAGCGATGCCCTCTGTGAAGGCTTCAAAAAAATCGGCGATTATGATTTTGAAAGCGATGTCAGCGTCAACATCCTCGGCCATATCTTTGAGCAATCCATTACCGATCTGGAAGAAATCAAAGCCGCCACGCTGGGCGAGGCCGAAACCTTCGACAAAAAGAAAAGCAAACGCAAAAAAGACGGCATCTTCTACACCCCGCCTTACATCACCCGCTATATTGTAGAGCAGGCCGTGGGCGGCTGGCTGAATGACCGCAAAGCCGAGCTTGGCTTTGATAAACTGCCCGAACTGACAGAGGCCGATTATGCCTCCATCAAAACCGTTAAAGGCACGGTGCGCTATAATGCCAAAATCGAAAAACACATCAAAGCGTGGGAGGCCTATAAAGCAGCCCTCAGCAATATCAAAGTGCTAGACCCTGCCTGCGGCTCTGGCGCGTTTCTGAATGAGGTGTTTGATTTCCTCTACCGCGAAGGCAAAGCCATCAATAGCGAACTCACCACCCTTAATGGTGGCCAAGCGCAGCTATTCCGTTGGGATACGCATATCCTTGCCAATAACCTCTACGGGGTGGACATCAACCGCGAATCAGTGGAAATCACCAAGCTCTCGCTCTGGCTGAAAACGGCGAATAAGGGCGAAAAACTCACCTATCTCGATAACAACATCAAATGCGGCAACAGCCTGATAGATGACCCCGCCGTGGCAGGCGACCTCGCCTTTAACTGGCAACAGGAATTTGCCGAGATTATGCAATCAGGCGGCTTTGATGTAGTGGTGGGGAATCCCCCTTATGGGGCAACACTTTCAGAAGCCGATATATCGTGGCTTGCAAAACGATATAAGAGCTTTGAATATCAGATAAACACCTATGTGCTTTTCTATGACCACGGCTTGGGTTTATTGCGGCAAGGTGGGATTCTTGGTTATATTACGCCTGCAACATTTACCTATCAGCATTACTTTCAAAATATCAGAAAAATGATGCAACCGCTGGAAGTGCGGAGCATTTGCAAATACGGGTTTGCGGTTTTTGAAGATGCAGATATTGGCGACACCGTTAGCTTTGTTATTCAGAAACTCCCCCGAAAAAACAAAGCCACCCAAATTCTTGTTTGCCAGAATAAAGAAGAAACAAGCATCACTCACACTCTCGTAAATTACGAATATCTGATCAAAAAAGATGGCACTTACAATCTA
>JBILIE010000227.1:0-2986 GCA_044350115.1 Rickettsiales bacterium | reverse complement strand
GTAAACGGCCTGTACCGAAGTGATTGAGCCTTTATTGGTCGAAGTAATACGCTCTTGCAGCGCGCCCATATCGGTGGAAAGCGTGGGCTGATAACCTACTGCCGAAGGAATACGACCTAGCAAGGCGGAAACTTCCGCGCCGGCTTGCGTAAAGCGGAACACGTTATCCATAAAGAACAACACGTCTTGGCCTTCTTGATCGCGGAAATATTCTGCCTGAGTCAAACCCGTCAGCGCCACGCGTGCACGCGCACCTGGGGGCTCGTTCATCTGGCCGTACACCAGTGCCACTTTGGATTTATCACCTTCGAGGTCGATTACGTTAGATTCGATCATCTCGTGATACAAATCGTTACCTTCACGCGTACGCTCGCCCACACCGGCGAACACAGACACGCCACCATGCGCTTTTGCGATGTTGTTGATCAATTCCATGATGAGTACAGTTTTGCCTACGCCCGCACCGCCAAACAGACCAATTTTACCACCCTTCGCATAAGGCGCGAGCAGGTCGATTACTTTAATCCCCGTCACGAGAATTTCAGACTCAGTGGACTGATCCACAAAATCAGGCGCATCAGCGTGAATCGGTGCGAATGTTTTGGTTTGGACTGGGCCACGCTCGTCAATCGGGCGGCCTACCACGTCCACAATGCGACCCAATGTGCCAGGGCCAACAGGCACGGAGATCATTGCGCCGGTATCGATCACTTCCTGACCGCGCATCAGGCCATCCGTTGCGTCCATCGCGATGCAGCGCACTTCGTTTTCACCCAGATGCTGTGCTACTTCGAGCACCAAAGTCGCATCACCATTTTTGGTTTCGAGTGCGTTCAGAATTGCGGGCAGTTCGCCTTCAAAACGAACGTCCACAACAGCGGAAATCACCTGCGAGATGACACCTTTATTGCCGGTATTACTTTTTGCTTTAGCCATGATGTTCTCCTTTTATACTGCTTCTGCGCCTGAGATAATCTCAGTCAATTCGGTCGTAATTGCCGCTTGGCGGGTGCGGTTGTATTTGAGTGACAGTTTGCCGATCATTTCGCCTGCGTTGCGGGTGGCGCTGTCCATTGCGCTCATACGCGCACCATGTTCTGATGCGGAATTTTCGAGCAATGCGCGGAAGCACTGCACCGTGATATTGCGCGGCAATAAATCTTCCAAAATCGTTTCTGCATCGGGTTCATATTCATAAGAAGATCCACTCGCCGCAGCAAGCTGCTCAGCCGAAACCACCAAAGGCACGAGCTGCTGGAATGTCACCACTTGTGTAATGGCAGATTTGAAATGGTTATACACCACCGTCACCACATCGATATGATGTTCCGCGAAAATCTTTTTCACTTCGTCCGACACATTTTGCGCGGTCGCATAATTCAGCTTGCTTTTGGTATGGTCAGAAATGCGGCCGAGAATCACGGAATTGAACTCAAAACGCAGTTGCTCGTAACCCTTACGACCCACGCAGAACAAATAACCCTGCTTGCCTTCGCTTTGCAACTCGCGCATTTTGCGACGTACTGCGCGCACGATAGAGCTATTAAACCCGCCGCAGAGGCCGCGATCCGAAGTCATTACCACCAACAAGTGTTTTTTGTCAGCACCCGTGCCCGCAAGCAATACAGGCGCAGAATCACTGCTGCCCACACCCGCCGCCAGCGACGTCACCACATCGGTCATCTTCTCGGCATAAGGCCGCGCCGCTTCCGCCGCTTCCTGCGCACGGCGCAATTTCGCTGCCGCCACCATCTTCATGGCTTTGGTGATCTTCTGCGTATTTTTAACCGATTTGATTCGGTTTTTGAGATCCTTTAAGGATGCCATGGATTACCCCTGAACGCGGCTCACCACATCGGTGATGAGTGTTTTAATTTTCGCTTCGGTCGCATCGGTCAATTTTTCTTCCTTGGCGATGGTATCAGCGATTTCTTTGTGCGCGCCTTGTAATTCACGCAACAACGTCGCTTCAAAGTCACGGATTTTGCTAATGTCGAGTTTATCGAGATAGCCTTTTACACCCGCATAAATCACCACGACCTGCTCTGCTGTTGAAAGCGGAGAATATTGCGGCTGCTTTAACAATTCGGTCAAACGCGCGCCACGAGCGAGCAATTGCTGCGTCGCTGCGTCAAGGTCGGAGCCGAACTGCGCGAAGGCTTCCATCTCGCGATATTGCGCGAGTTCGAGTTTGATCGAGCCTGCCACTTGCTTCATCGCCTTAATCTGCGCCGCAGACCCTACGCGAGAAACCGATAAACCGACGTTCACCGCAGGGCGCACGCCTTTATAGAACAATTCGGTTTCAAGGAAGATCTGACCATCGGTAATCGAAATCACGTTGGTCGGAATATAGGCCGAAACGTCACCCGCCTGGGTTTCGATCACGGGCAGTGCGGTGAGTGAACCCGCGCCCAGATCGTCCGACATTTTTGCTGCACGCTCAAGCAAACGGCTATGCAGATAGAATACGTCGCCCGGATACGCCTCGCGACCCGGAGGACGGCGCAGCAAGAGCGACATTTGACGATAGGCCACGGCTTGTTTCGACAGATCATCGAAAATAATCAATGCGTGCATTTTATTGTTGCGGAAATATTCGCCCATCGCCGCGCCCGTGTAGGGCGCGAGGAACTGCAAAGGCGCAGCTTCGGAAGCGGTTGCCGCCACCACGATCGAATATTTCATCGCGCCGCGTTCTTCAAGCTTTTTCACCACTTGCGCGACCGTCGAACGCTTCTGGCCGATCACCACATAAATGCAATAAAGCTGACGCTCGGTATCGCCATTATCAAAATATTTCTTTTGGTTGAGGATGGTATCAATCGCGATCGCGGTTTTGCCTGTTTGGCGGTCACCAATAATCAATTCGCGCTGACCACGACCAATCGGAATCAATGCGTCGATCGATTTAATCCCTGTGCTCATCGGCTCATGCACCGATTTACGTCCGATAATTCCCGGTGCTTTTACTTCCACCCGCGAC
>JBILIE010000048.1:0-8946 GCA_044350115.1 Rickettsiales bacterium | reverse complement strand
AATCCAGCACTTTGCGAGATGGATTGCTTCGTCGTTACACTCCTCGCAATGACGGTAAATATGGTTAGTCCAAAAGATAAAATCCTCGCCGCCGCACTGCCAAGCGTCCCCTTCGATGGATGGGATGCGGCAGTGCGGTCGCAGGAGTTGTGGGAAGTTTATTTCCCGCGTGGCGGCATCGACGCCATCGCCCATCACAGCCGCTTGGGCGATGCACAGATGGCAGAAGCGGTGTCACAACTACCGCTCGCCACCATGAAGATTCCACAAAAAATAAAAGCTGCGGTGATGTTGCGTCTGCGGCAGCAACAGCCACACCGCGAAGCCATCCGTAAAGCGCTGGGCATCCTCTCCTTCCCTACCCATACGGCGGAATCGCTACAATTGCTGAGCGAAACCGTAGATACCATCTGGCGCAGCACGGGCGATGTCACCGCCGATTTCAATTGGTACACCAAGCGCATGACACTTGCTGGGGTTTACTCCGCCACAGTTCTTTTCTGGCTAAACGACGAATCGGAAGCTCTCGCCGAAACCGAAGCCTTCCTCACCCGCCGCCTTGGCGATGTTGCCCGCTTCGGCAAAACCAAAAAGAAAGTAACCGATTTTTTCAAATCCGTCATTCCAGCGAATCCGCGAAAATAAAGGCGTTACGTGGCATAAAAATCAGCGGGATAAAGCCCCTCTAATTCCAATATTGCAAGCAATGCATGTTGCGCGGCGAACGATTCTTGCATCAAGCTGGGGTCGGCTAAATCCGCAGGCGCCAGATCTTCGCGGTAGTGCTTGTTAACCCATGCGGTGAGTTTAGCATAAAGCGCATCGGTAAAAATGACGCCTTGATGAACCGCAGCAAGTTCTTTCTCTTTCAGCGCCACACGCAGACGCAAACAGGCAGGCCCCCCACCGTTTTTCATGCTCTCGCGGAGATTGAGGAAGTGGATTTGCGAAACAGGGTTATCATCGGCTTGCTGGAAGCGTTGCAACGTGGCGCGAACTCGCGGATTATCCTCTGATTCCTGCGGCGCGATAATCGCCATGGTACCATCGGGCAGATTGAGCAATTGTGAATTAAACAGATAAGATTTCACCGCCTCTTCCACGGTGACATCCGACGATTTTACACAGAGGCGATAAATTTTTGCGCCAAAGTTTTTCTCAATTTCATCGACAGCGGCTTCGGTGTTCACAAAAGCTTCTTCATGATAAAGTAGCGCATTGGCATTGGCGACGGCGATCACGTCGTTATGAAATACACCCGCATCAATCGCAGCGGGATTTTGTTGCAGCAGCATCGAGCGTTTTACATGGTGCAAGCGGAACACAGCGGCGCTCGCCTCTTTAGTTTGGCGAGCGGGATAAATTTTGGTTTTCTCGCCGTAAACGAGTACTTCCAGACCTTCGCTACCGTGATTGAAACAAAAGCGCATGAAATTCGCCGCGCCTTCATCACCAAAGCGCGTATGCATGGGTAGTGGATCATGATGCACAAAATAGCGCTCGTCTTTGAAAATGGCTTTGAGCACGGCAGCGGTTTGCGGCGCTTCAATCGAGCGGTGCAGATGCGTGACTAAATTCGCGGGCGTGAAATGCACTTTGCCATCGGCAGTATCCGCACTCGGCGAAATAGTGGCGGCATTCGCCACCCACATATTCGACGCGGAATAAACAGAGGGCAGCAATTCACGCGGCACATCGGCAATATTGTTGAAACCAAGCTGATGCAATACCGGCAGATGCGGGCGAGGCAGGGGCGGCAACACCGCTTGCTTCAAGCCGAGATCGTGCAAAAATTTCATCTTGCCAAGCCCCTGCAACGCCGCCGCACGCGGATGCGAAACATCGCCCTTATTCACCTCCGAAGCGACATTGCCGAAGCTGAGGCCAGAATAATTATGCGTGGAGCCCACAAGGCCATCAAAATTGAGTTCATAGGCGGTCATGATTGTTATTTCTCATAATTGATGTGATAGAGCAGATAGGCGAGAATCCAGAACACCCACCAACCCGCAGCCTTTGCGCCGCCATGCTCCCATGAATCACGCGGGAAACCCTGCATTCCCCAGACAATAAAGGGAAAGGTAAAAATCATCCACATCCACCACGGGAACATATTACCAAGAAAAGCAAGTGTAGCGTCCATCGTGATTATCCATTTATTCCAGGGTTGAGGGTTGGGGGAATGGTGAGGCTGGTGCTTTCCAGCGCAGCGACAGGGTAAGCGCAATAATCCGCAGCATAATAAGCCGCTGGGCGGTGATTGCCAGAAATCCCTACGCCGCCAAAGGGCAGAGCAGAAGAAGCGCCCGTCGTCTGGCGGTTCCAGTTGACGAGACCAGCGCGCAGTTCAATCAGGCAGCGCTCGTAGAGTTCTTGGTGCTTCGTGAAGATAGCGGAAGCGAGGCCATATTCAGTGTTATTCGCAGCAGCAATCGCTTCTTCAAACGTGCCCACGCGGGTGACTTGCAGGAAGGGGCCAAAATATTCAATATCCGCATCGTTGCGCTTAGTGATGGCCGTGACATCCATGATTCCGGGGGAAATGAACGGTAAATCAGGGGTCAGCCGTTTCGATTCCAGCAGCATTTTTCCGCCGAGTGTTTGCAAATTCGCTTGCGCGGCAATAATCTGATCCACTTCCTGATTACGCACCAATGGCCCCATGAAGGGTTCAGGTGAATCAGTATAAGCGCCAATGCGGAGCTTGCTTACTTGTGCGATCAGCGCTTCGAGCAGTTGATCGCCTTCCTGATCGTTTTTGATAATTAGACGGCGCGCGCAAGTGCAGCGTTGGCCAGTGGAGATGAAACTGGAGAGCACATTATGATAGGCCGCCGCTTCCACGCTTTCAGGCTCCCAGATAATCAGCGGGTTATTGCCGCCCATTTCGAGTGCGAGGATTTTATGCGTCTGCCCGCCATATTGTTTGTGCAATGATTGCCCGACGCCAGAGGAGCCTGTGAATAATAAACCATCAATATCTGGGTGCGAAGCGAGTGCCACACCTGTTTCGCGCTGGCCTTGCACCACTTGCAGCACGCCTTGCGGCAGCCCTGCTTTATGCCACAATTCCATCGTTTTCTCCGCCACCATCGGCGTGACATTGCTGGGTTTAAACACCACGGTATTGCCCGCTAAAAGCGCAGGCACAATATGCCCATTGGGCAAATGCGCGGGGAAGTTATAGGGGCCGAACACCGCCATCACGCCATGCGGTTTATGCAGCAAACGCGCTTGCATCCCGTTGATTTCTCGGTGCTGAGTGCCTGTGCGTTCGTGATAGGCTTGCACAGAAATCGCTACTTTGCCAATCATTGCGCCCACTTCGGTCAGTGCATCCCAGAGCGGCTTTCCCGTCTCTTTTGAAATCGTTTCGGCGAGATCGTTTTTATGGGTTTCTAACTGCGTGCGAAAGGCCTCAATATATTTTAACCGCTCTTCAAAACTCGACCGTGCCCAGCCAAGGAAGGCCTTGCGCGCTGCTTCCACCGCTTTGCCCACATCGGCAGGGCTAGTCGTTTCACTTTGCCAGATAATGTCGCCCGTCGCAGGGTTGGTGGAGGAGAATTGAGCCATGGTTGGATTCCTAATATTAGGTGTCTTGTCGTTTGAAGTTACTTTTGCTACAACCAGCACAACATTCAAGGAGATTCTTGCATATGAACGCGACCGCAACCAAACTTAATGGACATAACATCACCACCCCGCAGGGAGTGGAAATTAAAGGCTCTGTGACCGAAGAGGTGATGGAGATCCTCTCGACAGACGCACTGGCCTTTCTGGCGGAGATGGCGCGTAAGTTTAATCCGCGTCGCAAAGAATTGCTGGAAGCGCGTAAAATTGAATGGAAACGTTTGCAAAAAGGTGGTTGGCTGGATTTTCTGCCCGAAACCAAATCTATCCGCGAGGGTGACTGGAAAGTCGCGCCGATTCCTGCGGATTTGCAAGATCGCCGTGTAGAAATCACAGGGCCTGTGGATCGCAAAATGGTGATTAATGCGCTCAATTGCGGTGCCAAAGTGTTTATGGCAGATTTCGAGGATGCCTCCTCGCCCACATGGGAGAATATGACCGAAGGCCAAATCAATATGCGTGATGCGGTAAATCGCAGCATCACGCTTTCGGACAAAGGCAAAGAATATAAACTGGGCGATAAAATCGCGACGCTTCTGGTGCGCCCACGCGGTTGGCATCTGGAAGAAAAACATTTGTTGGTGGATGGCGAGCCGATTGCAGGTGGGTTTATGGATTTTGGACTCTACTTCTTCCATAACGCGAAAGAGTGCCTAAAGCGCGGCACTGGGCCTTATTTCTATCTGCCCAAAACCGAGCATTATAATGAAACAGCGTTGTGGAATGATGTTTTCAACTGGGCGCAGGATAAACTAGGCGTTCCGCGTGGGACGATTAAAGCCACGGTGCTGATAGAAACCATCACCGCCGCTTTCCAGATCGACGAGATCATCCATTCGTTGAAAGATCATATGGCAGGCCTTAATTGTGGCCGCTGGGATTACATTTTTAGCTTCATCAAAATGTTCAACACGCGCCCTGAATTTGTGATGCCTAACCGCGCACAAGTTACCATGACTTCGCATTTTCTGCGATCGTATTCGCAATTGGTGATTAAAACCTGCCATAAACGCGGGTGCTTTGCGATGGGCGGGATGGCGGCGGCAATCCCCGTCAAAAACGACGAAGCCAAAAATAATGCAGCGTTCGACGCGGTGCGTAAAGACAAAGAGCGCGAAGCGACGGATGGTCACGATGGCACATGGGTCGCGCATCCCGCACTCGTTCCTGTGGCGATGGAGGTGTTTGATCGCCTGATGCCAACGCCCAATCAACTCCATAAATTGCGTGAGGATGTGAAAGTCACCGCAGCCGATCTGCTCAAAATTCCCGCAGGGACGATTACGGAAGACGGCATGCGGATGAATATCAGCGTGGCGATTCAATACACGGCGGCATGGCTCTGTGGGCGTGGCGCAGTGCCCATTAATAACCTAATGGAAGATGCGGCAACGGCAGAAATCTCGCGCACGCAGATCTGGCAATGGGTGCATCACGGCGCGAAAATGGAAGATGGCCGCAAAATCTCGCTCGATATGTTCAATCTGCTGCTGAAAGAAGAGATGGAAAAACTGCAAGCCAGCATGGATCCCGCTGAGTTTGAAACAGGGCGCTATCGTTTGGCAGGATCGCTACTGAATGAATTGGTGAGCGCAAATGATTTCAAACCGTTCCTCACCGTCCCCGGTTACGATTTATTGGGATAACGGCCTTGAGCGCAATTGATCCATGGGACAGATTAAGCCATTCGTTCAATACGCATAAAGATGTGGGCGATGTTTCCCCCTGTGCGGCAGATAATATATTGATCGCATGGCCTGCATTGTTGCAGGGAATCAAGAAAGTGCAAGATTCTGGTAAAGGGCTTGCAGCATTTGATTTTGGATGCGGGGCAGGCTCGTTTGCTGAGCTGTTGTGCCATCATGGGTATCATGTGGCTGCATCCGATACATCGCAAACAATGATTGAGATGGCAAAAGACAATGTGCAAAATGTCGAATTTTATCACGGCGGATCTGAGATTGCGGCAAATATAAAGCAGGCACCCTTTGCACTGATTACTTCTGTGATGGTGCTACCATTTGTTGCGGTTATCGAACAAACGCTGGATGATTTAGATAAAGCATTGGAGCCTCAAGGGATCATCGCGTTTGCGGTTTTTAACCCTGATTTTATACAAGCAAATATGGGGGATGACTGCCTCTTTCAGCAAAATGAAGAGGGTGTGTATTTATGTATGAAAGGCGAGAAAATCCCAGTTTATCCGAGTGATAAGAGTGTTTATGACGCACTGCTAAAGAAGCGCGGATATCGCCGTATTTTGTGCAAAAAACCTAAATTTACACGAGAGTTTCTTAAGGCCTACCCACAAACGATGGACACTCTCTTTGCCGAATATCTTGTCATGGTTTACCAAAAGAGTGCGTAGCGACACTTGACCCCCGCTAAAATCTTCGTATAGTGTCCCCTTCCCGCAGATTGCGGGGTGGGGCTTGCCCCATTCACACGAAGTGTGAAGTGTGCCTCGGTGGTGGAATTGGTAGACGCGCTAGACTCAAAATCTATTGAGTATGTCACGTGAGGCACGAAAAGAAGGACGAAAAAATGGCTAGAATACAGGTGATTATAAAGATTGCCTGAGTTTTAGAAAAACGCTAAAAAATGGTTCAGTCGGCACATAGTCGGCACGAGCTTAAAATACGCCCCCGTGGTGGAATTGGTAGACGCGATGGATTCAAAATCCATTATCTTCACGGATGTGTCAGTTCGAGTCTGACCGGGGGCACCACCTCAATGTTTTTTATCTGCCATACCTAAAGCAGAAAGCTCAATGATAAGTCATTGAGTGCTTACCAGAAATATCTATAATGCTTTCTTATGGAATATGCACTTATCAACACGATTATAGCGAGTGTCGTCACTGCATTTGTTTTTGGCATGGTGGCGAAAAAGCTCAATTTGCCTGCTATTTTTGGCTATCTTCTGGCAGGGGTCGCGATTGGCCCGCACACGCCAGGTTTTGTAGCCGATGTTTCTTTGGCTAAACAGCTCGCTGAGATTGGCATCATTCTGCTGATGTTTGGGGTTGGCTTGCATTTTTCCTTACGCGATTTATACGAGAGCAGAAAAATAGCGCTTCCCGGCGCATTGGTGCAGATGGCTTCGGCAACATTTATTGGCGCAGTGCTCGCAAGCACTCTCGGGTATTCCCTTTCTACCGCGCTTATTTTTGGTTTCTCGTTATCTGTTGCAAGTACGATTGTTTTGATCCGCTCGCTTGAACAAAGAAACCTGCTCGATGCACAGGGGGGGAAACTCGCCATCAGTTGGCTGATCGTGGAAGATATCGCAATGGTGCTGGCACTTGTGATGCTGCCTGTCATCGCGGAAATCATTCAGGGAGGTCAGCAACCTTCCGCAAGCATTATCATTGCTACAATCCTAGAAGTGTTGTTCAAGATTGGTGGGTTTTTTGCTTTTATGTTTGTGGTGGGGCGGCGCTTCCTGCCGTGGCTTCTGGTGCAGATTGCCAAAATGCGCTCCGCCGAGCTGAATACACTTGGAACACTCGCGATTGCGCTTGGGTTCGCTTCAATAGCGTATTTGGTGTTCGACGCCTCGCTTGCGCTTGGGGCATTTCTGGCGGGTGTGATGCTGAGTGAAAGCGAGATAGGTAAAAAATCCGCTGAGAATACGCTACCTCTGCGTGATGTGTTTTCGGTGCTGTTTTTTGTGTCGGTTGGAATGCTGTTCGACCCGAAAACGCTTCTGCTGCAACCTTTAGCCGTGCTGATGACGTTTTTGATTGTTGTAGTGGCTAAAAGCCTCGCAGCAATCGCCATCACCAGTTTGTTTAAGCAGCAAAAAAAAATTACCTATGCGGTAGCGATTGGTCTTGCCCAGATCGGCGAGTTTTCGTTCATCCTCGGTGGCCTTGCGCTGGCCAAGGGACTGCTCGATCAGGATTTGTTTAATCTGATTTTGGCTGGAGCCATGCTGTCAATTGTCGTCAATCCTTTCCTGTTCCGCCTTTATGATGCGAAGTTCAGCGCGACAAAAACATAACTCTAGGCGCTCTTACGCGTATTATATGAAACGATTTTCAGAAAATCGACGACCGCCTTGTGCATATTGGCATTTAGCAATGACCTGAAATTTGGTAACACAAGGTAAGTTTGTTGGTTAGATTTCAACCAAAGGCACCACTACTATTTTTTGTCGTGCGACTTTATGTTGCTAGAAATGACCTTGATAAAATCGACCACTGCTTTCCGCATCTCAGCATTTGGTAATTTCGAGAATGCTAAATTGAGTTCGGTTTTCTGCATATCAACTTCATATTGAAATGACTCGGATGCTGGTTCAGAAAATCCAGATGGCGTGCTTGTAGAAATTTCATCAAGAAAATAAGATGCGGGAACATTCAGAGTTTCAGCAAGCTGCACAATACGAAAACAGCTGATGCTATTCTCTCCCCTCTCGTATTTCTGAATTTGTTGGTGCGACAATTGGTCTGTGAGTGCTTTGCCCAACTCTTCTTGTGTCAACCCAGCTTCGTTTCGCTTTGCACGCAGTCGCATACCGATCTGAATATCGATAGCCTGTGTTGGTGTTGACATATCTTGCTTTGCTGACTTTCTCATAAAAATTACCTGTATTATAATACGTCCGATATAGACGTATTACAACTATATTTCCCATGTCGTATTGATAATTATACTAATTTATTGGATTTTCCGCTACGCGCAATCGCCATGATGATTAGCCTCTCGCAGTACGGCAACGACTGCGAGAATTATGAAGGCAAACATTTGTGGAAAAAGAATAAAATTAGCGCGGATCGACAACGAGCTCGATCAGGTGGAGCTTGCTGCTGCCCTGTCTGTTGATTACGGAATTGAAATATCACAAACCAGTATTTCTGAGATTGAGCGCGGCATTCGCGGTCTTAGAGATTTTGAATTGGGTGCTATATCCAAACTCTTAAAAGTAAGCCCAGAATGGCTATTATTTGGTGAAAGCGGTGATATGCCACTGAAACCTTCTGACAACAGCTAGGCAATAATTGCCCGTAACGCTAGGATTTAGATTGTCAATTCTATCAGAGGTTGCTATATTCAGCTCCCCTTATCGTTTTTTTATCAAGCGATATAGGCCTGAAACCACTGACAAGAGAGGAGGAATATTATGGCTAGCGTTACAGAATTAAAGACTTCAGAAGAACACAGGCTGAGTATGGCAGACCAGAATTTTCTAACATGGCTAGAAATGACCTCCGCTCTTCCTCATGCACATATTCACGCGGTATTTGACGGTTTCAAAAAGAAGCTGACAAAATACCAGAAACGCACTGGGCAGCCAGTGGAGCAAATT
>JBILIE010000046.1:0-9065 GCA_044350115.1 Rickettsiales bacterium | reverse complement strand
CTTTTGCCAGCTCGCCGCTTTTGCCGCCGTGGGTGTCGCCTATCGCATCATAGAGCGGGTCAGCCGTGTGCATCCGTACCCAGACAGGTTGGGCGATGTCGATTGTGCCTTTGATGAGCGCGAGATGCTCTACCGCATCCAGTGTGGAGCGATAGACAATCGCCTGCCAATCTCCGCCATATTGGCTGGTAAGCGGGGTGGGCTCGCTT
Organism: Rickettsiales bacterium; assembly: GCA_044350115.1. Taxonomy (GTDB): domain Bacteria; phylum Pseudomonadota; class Alphaproteobacteria; order Rickettsiales; family JALZUV01; genus JBILIE01. The sequence goes on along the minus strand of JBILIE010000046.1, from coordinate 8,856 downwards.
GCTTCCACCAGTTTTTCTGCACGACGACGATAGGCGATGAGATCCGCTATCGTCGCGATTTTCAGGCCATGATGGGCGGCAAAGGGGATGAGATCGGGCAGCCGCGCCATGGTGCCGTCGTCATTCATAATCTCGCAAATCACGCCCGAAGGGTTTAGCCCTGCAAGGCGCGAAATATCCACGGCGGCTTCGGTATGCCCTGCGCGGATCAGCACGCCGCCCTCTTTGGCGACCAGCGGGAAGACGTGGCCAGGGCTGGCAATATCCGTGGCGGTGGTTTTAGTCTCTATCGCGACGGCGACAGTGCGGGCGCGGTCAGCGGCGGAAATGCCAGTGGTGACACCCTCGCGGGCTTCGATCGAAATCGTAAACGCTGTTTCGTGACGCGAAGTGTTGTGTTGCGCCATTAGCTTCAGCCCCAGCGCCTCGGCACGCGGCTTGGTCAGCGACAGGCAAATGAGTCCACGGCCATATTTGGCCATAAAATTGATCGCTTCCGCATCCGCAAATTCTGCTGGAATCACAAGGTCACCCTCATTTTCGCGGCTCTCATCATCCACCAAAATAAACATTTTGCCGGCGCGGGCATCGGCAATAATCTCTTCAATCGGGGAAAGGGTCATGTTAGCGCCTATGTTGTAAATACGGTGCTATATAGCGTGCAATGAGATCAACTTCCAGATTCACTTTGTCGTTTGTTGATAATAATCCCAGATTTGTGATGGCGGCGGTATGAGGGATAATAGTCATGCCGATAGTATGGGGGGTGACGGTGTTGACGGTGAGCGAGACGCCGTTGACTGTGGTGGAGCCTTTGGGCGCAAAGTAGTTCGATAATTCAGGCGGATAGGCGATTTCAAGTAACCAGAATTCGCCTTGCGGGGTAAATTTAGCCACTGTTCCAACCGCATCGACATGACCGGTGACGAAGTGTCCACCGAGTTCTGCTCCCGCTTGCAGGGCACGTTCGAGGTTGACTTTTTTGTTTGTTTCCCAAGTGCCTAGCGTTGTTTTGTCGTAGGTTTCGGGGGAGACATCAAAGGCCAATGTAGTTGCGGTGTGGGCGACCAAAGTGAGGCAGGCGCCATCGCAAGCGATAGATGAACCTAATTCTATATTCGCGCAATCATAGTTAGATTCTATGATTAGTCGTGAGCCTTCACGAGAAATAACGGTGCCGAGATCGGTAATAATGCCAGTGAACATGAGGGTTTAGCCGTTAGGTTTTAGGTGTTAGCAATGTAGGGGGAAAGTCGATAAATAGATAGTGTATCTTGACCCAACGTCAAGGAATCTGTCTTTTTGTATTCTATCTCAAGTGGATGGTCAAAAGCAGGTAGGCCTTCATGTAAAAGAGGGGGGGCGCGGTACCAATAGATTTCGTCTATTAGATTTGCTTTTATAAAAGATGTATTCAATTGATTGCCCGCCTCAACCATGAGTCGGGTGATGCCGCGATCGGCGAGATGGGTGAGTACAGAGTTCAGAGTACAGAATTCAGAGTTCAGTACCCAGACTTCGCCCTTGCCGTCATGTAGCATTCTGGCGGTGGGGGGGAGGCGGTGTTGTCTGTCGAGGACGATACGTTGTGGGGTGCGAGCCTCTAACCCCGCCAGACGGCAGGTGAGCGAAGGGTCGTCGGCCAGCACCGTGCCGATGCCAGTGAGGATAGCATCATTCCGCCTCCGCAACAAGTGGCTGTGTTGGCGGGCAAGAGCGCTGGTGATGGAAGTGGTTTGGTGGGTGCTGTCGGCAATGAACCCATCGGCGGAACTGGCAATTTTGAGCGTGACCCATGGGCGACCGCGTGTAATACGGCTGAAAAAACCGCAATTTAGCATTCGCGCTTCTTGCTCACACACGCTTTCTGTCACCCGAATACCGGATGACCTGAGCATCTTTACCCCCGCCCCATTCACGCGGGGATCGGGATCGCCACAAGCAATCACGACTTCGGCGACTTCGGCGGCAATGAGTGCTTCGGCGCAAGGGGAGGTGTGACCGTGATGCGCGCAAGGCTCGAGCGTGACATAGACGGTGGCGCCGCGAGCATCTGCCCCCGCCATAGCGAGCGCCTGTGTTTCGGCATGAGGCCGCCCACCTTTTTGGGTGCGCCCCAGCCCGATCACCTGATTGTTTTTGACGATAACGCAGCCCACCGCAGGGTTCGGCCAGACTTCGCCAAGGCCTTGTTCGGCGAGGCGGAGAGCGTGCTGCATGTAGTGGTATGTGGTAAGTGGTAAGTGGTTAGTATTCATTTTTCTTACCACTTATCACTTACCACTTAATCAATGCAAATCGCCGTTACCGTACCATCCGCATTTTTCTTTTCAGCGCGGGAAAGCACCTTGATTTTGCCGGTTTTGCTGACGGTGAAGCTGAGGGTTTCGGTGGGTTTGCAATTGGTAAAGGCTTCGGCATCATCAAACCGCCAGCCCTCGGCGGTTTCGGTGACCTGAGCGGTGCTGAGATTTTTGGGGTGGAAGCCCTCGCCCGTTACGCCCGAAAGGAACGCCCATGCGGCGGCGGCGGCGGAAGAGTCAAGCGACACCAGTAGTGGCTGCATGACGGTACGACGCACAATCATTGCATCCGGCTCGCTTTTCGCATTAGTCAGCACTACGGCGGCAAAATCTTTGCCCATCATGCCCTCCCGCGTGAGTATATCTGCCTGTTCAATCTGTTCTTTGGAAAACAGCGCCAACACTGCAGCCTCGGGTGTATCTCTATTTAAAAAACTGCGGCAGAGATAGGCGGCGCTTGCGTCTTTAAACTGCAAACCTTGCAGCTTCACGATGCTCTGGCAGGCTTTGCCGAATTTGGCGGTGACGGCAGAATCACTTGCAGTCAAAGTGATTGATGCAGGAAAAGCCTGTTCTTGTGACAGCTTAGTTTGCCAGTCATTTGCAGCTTTTGCGGCAGTCGATTTTTCAGTGCAGCCCATCATGATGAGTGTTCCTAAGGTGAGAAGGGTGAATAGTTTTTTCATTTTTCTTTTTTCCCGCGCAAGCTCTCCACGAATTCTTCGAAATCTTTGGCTTCGCGGAAGTTGCGATAGACGGAGGCGTAGCGGATATAGGCGACTTTATCGAGGCTTTGCAGACCCTCCATCACCGCCTCGCCGATTTGGGCGGAGGCGATTTCGGCTTCGCCGAGGGTTTCGAGCTTGCGAACGATTTTATTCACCAATTCTTCCGCCTGTTCGGCGCTGACGGGGCGTTTGCGGGTGGCGATGGTGATGGAGCGGTGGATCTTATCGCGATCCAGCGGGCGGCGCTCGCCATTGGTTTTCACCACCATTAATTCGCGCAGCATCACGCGCTCATAAGTGGTAAAGCGCGAGTCGCATTCCGCACAATAGCGGCGGCGCTTAATGGATACGCCATCATCCGCCGGACGAGAATCCTTCACTTGAGAATCAGCATTGCCGCAGAAGGGACACTTCATTGCGGCGCTCCAGAATTTGGATTTAGTAAATCGGGAACTGCGTACATAACTTCCGCACCTCTGCTTTCACGCGTTGTTCGGTGGCGGTGGAATCGCCTTTCGCCAGCGCATCCAGCACGTCGCCGATGAATTGGCCAACTTGCTCACATTCTTTTACGCCGAAACCACGGGTGGTGATGGCGGGGGTGCCGAGGCGCAGGCCTGAAGTGATCATCGGCGGCGCGGGATCAAAGGGAATGGCGTTTTTATTGGCGGTGAGGCCAGCGCGTTCCAATGCCGCTTCCGCATCTTTGCCCGTCAGGTTTTTGGGGCGGAGATCGACCAGCAGCAAGTGGTTATCCGTGCCGCCCGAAACAAGGTTGAGGCCGCGCTGTTTGAGCACTTCGCCCATAGCGCGTGCATTGTCGATCACTTGTTTGCCATAGGCTTTGAAATCAGGCTTCAGTGCTTCGCCAAAGGCAACGGCCTTGCCCGCAATCACATGCATCAATGGCCCGCCCTGAATACCGGGGAAGATGGCAGAATTGATGGCCTGACCGAGGGTGACATCCTTGCCTGTTGGCGTTTTACGCACGACTTTATCGGGGAAGCGGGAGAGGATAATCCCACCGCGAGGGCCGCGCAGGGTTTTGTGGGTGGTAGAAGTGACGACATCTGCAAAAGGCAGGGGCGAGGGGTAGGCTCCCGCCGCAACCAGCCCTGCCACATGCGCCATATCAACCATGAACCATGCGCCGACTTCATCGGCAATAGCGCGGAACTTCGCCCAATCCACCACGCGGGGATAGGCCGAGAAGCCAGCAATAATCATTTTAGGTTTGTGTTCGCGGGCAAGCTTCGCGACTTCTTCATAATCGATCAATCCATCGGATTCGCGCACACCATATTGCACGGGAGTGAACCATTTGCCCGATTGATTCGGCGCGGCACCGTGGGTTAGATGGCCGCCCGCAGCGAGGGATTGGCCGAGAATCACATCGCCCGGTTGCAGCAATGCGGTGAATACACCCTGATTGGCCTGAGAGCCTGAATTGGGCTGAACATTGGCAAAAGTGCAGCCATAAAGCTCACAGACACGATCGATCGCGAGTTGCTCGACGACATCGACAAATTCGCAGCCGCCATAGTAACGTTTGCCGGGATAGCCTTCGGCATATTTGTTGGTGAGCACAGAGCCTTGCGCTTCCAGCACGGCGCGGCTGGTGATATTTTCGGACGCTATAAGCTCGATTTGAAATTGCTGACGCTCCATTTCTTCTTCCATCGCATGGAAAATGGCGGGGTCAGTTTGCGCCATCGAGGCGGAAAAGAAAGAGGATGCAGATGCGGTGGAAGTCATTTTTTGTGCAGTAGCAGCGGACATGAAAAGCCTCAAGTGAGAATGTTAGGCGCCACTTATAGCTTAGAATGGCGGATTTTCAACAAAATATAGCGATGAGGTGGGCAGCCTTAATCTTTAGGCTTCCCAGTTATTTCCCCATCTTCTCCAGACGTTTCTGGTGGCGGCCGCCTTCAAAGTCGGTTTTGAGGAATTCGCGTAAGCAGTCTTTGGCGCGCTCGCCGCCGATAATGCGGGCGCCGAGGCAGAGGATGTTAGCGTTGTTGTGCTTGCGCGCCAGCTTGGCCTCCAGCCCGCTTTGGCAAAGGGCAGCGCGGATATGGGGGAAGCGATTGGCGGCGATGCTCATGCCGATGCCCGAACCGCAAATCAGCACGCCACGTTCGGCTTTGCCTTCTTTCATCAGCTTTGCCATTTCTGTGGCGTAATCGGGATAATCGACCGATTCGGTGCTGTGGGTGCCAATATCCTGCACGGCATAACCGAGCGCCTGAAGTTCGTGTTTGAGCTCGGCTTTAAGGGTGACACCTGCGTGATCGGAGGCGATGAGGAGAGGGATGAGGGTGGGCATGTGTGAGTGTTGAGTGTTGAGTGTTGAGTGGTAAGTGGTAAGACTACAGCGTAAAACACTTAACACGCAACACTTAACACTCATGACCCTCTTTCTCATCTTCCTCCTCGGCCTCTGTTTTGGCAGCTTTGTGACCATGGCGAGCCACCGTTTGCCCAGAGATGAGGAGATGGTGACAACGCCTTCGCACTGCCCCCTATGCCGCCACCGTTTGGGGGTGAGGGATTTATTTCCCGTATTGTCATGGGTGCTCAGCGGCGGAAAGTGCCGTTATTGTCAGAAAAAAATAAGTATGCGTTATCCGCTGACAGAATTGGCGATGGGCGGGTTATTTTTGCTGCTTTATGCAAGCTTTGGGCTGACGATTCCGTTTGCGGTATTATCGGCGTTTACGGTGGTCTTGCTGACCATGCTGGTGGCGGATTTAGAAACGGGGCTGATTCCCGATGAAATTCATTTTGTTCTGTTGCCTTTGGGTATCGGTTACCATTCGGTGATGGGAAGTGACCCGATGGCAATCGGCATTTCGGCAGGAGTGGCGCTGCTGATAGGGCTTTGCCTGCATTATGGGTATTTCTGGCTGCGGGGGAAACATGGCCTTGGTTTAGGGGATGTGAAGTTTCTGCTGGTGGCGGGGCTGTGGCTGGGTGATCTACATGCGCTGGTGGTATTTATATTTTTCAGCGGCTTGATCGGCGTGGAGATGGGGTTGATCTGGAAAATCGTTATGAAACAAGAGCGATTCCCCTTTGGCCCTGCTCTGGGGTTAAGCCTTTGGGTGCTAACCTGTTATCCTGTAAGTGGAAATGTGTTTTGGACGGTATTGCACCGCATCATGATTGGCTGATTTTTTAAGTTGATTTCGCCTACAAAACCCTCAATATATCGGCATAAGAATAACATAAGGCAAAATCGCTTGGGGGGAACATTTAGCAAAACGTTTGTTTGCTGGTGTGTTGCGGCTATCATGGCTGTGACGCTAGGTTCCTGCACGCCCAAGCTGCGCGATAAATTTAACCCCGAAAAGTATGATAAAATTGATCGCGGGCTAAGCCTAAGCCGCTCTGATTACAAGAAAATGTCGGATCCTAAAATCCCCGATCTGATCAATACGGTGGAAGTGAAGCCTGCGCCGCCGCCGCCGTTACCGTCATTGTCTGAAATACTGGCCGCGCCGAAGCCGCCAGAACTGGGCAAGACGCAATTGGTGTCGATTGCGGTGACAGACGACGTGCCGCTGAAGGATGTGTTGCTTGAGCTTTCGCGCCTTGCAAATGTGGATATGGAGCTGGATTCGGGTATTAGCGGCGGGATTTCGTTTATCGCCCACGACAAGCCGTTTAACGAAGTGATTTCGCGGATTTCAGAGCTGGCGGGGCTGCGGTTTCAAATGACAGAAGGTATTTTGCGGGTAGAGCGCGATTTGCCTTATGTGGAGAGCTATTCGCTGGACTTTCTCAACGTGGATCGCAGTGGGACGAGCAGTATCAATATCAGCACGAATGCTGCCACGAGCAGCGGTACGGGGGGGATTAATTCTGGATCCACCCAGAGCATTACCTCGACCAGTCAGAGCGATTTCTGGAATTCGCTGCAAAGTGGCATTAAGCAAATTCTGAATTACAGCCCTAAAAAACGCTCCACCAAAACCAAAGATTTTGAGGTGGATGGAACCGAGATTGCACCCGAAGCGCTAGATGCGGCAGGGGGAGCTGCTCCCGTGGCGGCAGCGACCATTATGCCCGGAATGGAAGATTGCGCGATTATGACGCAAGGTGGTGTGCCTGTGGCGACGGCTTCGGGCGGAATGTCGGGCGGGGATTGCCAAACTTTTTATACCATTAATCGTCAAGCGGGCGTGTTGACCGTATCGGCGACCAAAAAGCAACATGATTTGATCGAGCGGTTTATTGGTAAAATCAAAGAGAATGCCTCGGCGCAAGTGTTGATTGAAGCCAAGATTGTGGAAATCACGCTCAATGATCAATACCAAAGCGGCGTGCAATGGTCGGCAATTAATCGTAAATTGGGCGTGGTGAATAATTTTAACACGGTCACCCAAACAGGCGGTGTGTTTACCGCAAAATTGCCCCCACGCACGATTGATGGCGTGACGATTGGGGGCACGGGCGGCAATAGCGGTGGGCTGGACGACTTTCTGCAATTGGTGGAAAATTTTGGTACCACGCGCACGCTTTCCAGCCCGCGGTTACATGCGATTAACAACCAGCAGGCGGTGCTGACTTTTGCCGAAAACTTTGTGTATTTTGAGCTGAAGGTGCAGCAACAGCAAACGACGACCGCCACAGGCGCCCAAGGCCAGCCGCTGATTACCGTAGATAGTACCGTCAAAACCGTGCCGATCGGCATTATTTTGAACCTGCAACCGTCGGTGAACACCGAAACGGGAGAGATTACCCTTGTGGTGCGCCCCACGCTTTCGCGCATTACCAGTTTTGTGGAAGACCCAGCGGTTGCCTTTATTGCCGCGCAGAATAACCGCACGATTACGAATAAAGTGCCCGTGGTGGAAGTGCGCGAGCTGGATTCTATCCTTAAGCTTAAAAGTGGTCAGGTAATGGTGATCGGTGGCTTGATGCAAAACACTGCCAGCAATAAGGATCGGGGGCTGCCTGGTGTTTCGGAAGTGCCGTGGATTGGCAATCTGTTTAAATCCGTGAACAAAGAAGAAAAAACGCAGGAGCTGATTATCTTTATTCGGGCAACGCTGGTATCGCCCAATGGCAGTGCCGCCCCCGCCGATAAATCGTTATACAAAGAATTTACGAAAGATCCGCGACCGCTGAAATTTGAGGATTAAACCATGCTAACGACGATTCGCTATATCTTGCTTACTGCCTCTCGTGACTTTTTGTTTTTGGGGTTGTTGATTGGAGTGATGTTGGCGACGGCGCTTTCCAGCGTGTTGGGTTCCACCGCGCTGATTGAGAATCAGGCGATGACACTGAGCTTTGCGAGTGCCTCTGCACGCATTGTGCTGGTGCTGGGAATTATGATTTTTGTGTGCTTTCATCTGCGGCAAGCCTTTGAGCAAAAGGAAATTGATGTTTTGCTTTCACGACCGCTTTCACGTTTTCAGATTATGCTGAGCTACTGGTTGGGTTTCTCGCTGGTGGCGTTTTTGTTGGTATTGGCGAGCGTGGTGGTGATTTCGTTTTTGCCGCTCGCCAGTAAAATGGGCTTTGTGTTCTGGGCGCTTTCGTTATTGCTGGAATCGTTGCTGGTCGTGGCGCTTGCCATGTTTGCGGCGTTCACCTTGCGTAGTGCGGTGAGTTCTGTTCTGGCCTCGCTTGGGTTTTATGTGCTGGGGCGGATGATGGCGTTTTTCCTAGTGACGCTGGAATCAAAACTGGCGTTGGGCAATGCGGTGGTTAATGCGGGGGCTAAAGGGTTGCTCATGGGTATTTCGCTGATTATGCCGCGTTTGGATTTGTTTGGGCAGAGCGATTGGTTGGTTTACGGTATTCAACACCCGCAG
>JBILIE010000225.1:0-3030 GCA_044350115.1 Rickettsiales bacterium | reverse complement strand
TTCGTCGTCATTGCGTAATTTTACCTCGGATAACGTGGATGTCAGCCTTGATTCCATGGTTTCGCTGAAGTTTGAGGATTATCTGAATTCTATTCCTCTGCCTGCATTGCTGGTGGTATTTCGTGCCGTAGAGTGGGAAAACTTTGGTATTGTCACGGTCGATAGCTCGCAGATTTATTCGATGGTGGACGTGTTGTTTGGTGGACGGCGCACCAATAAGCCCGTCCGCATTGAAGGCCGCCCCTATACTACGATTGAACAAGATATTGTGAAGCAGATGGTGGGGATTGTACTTGATGATATGAGTGCTGCGTTTGACCCACTTTCTCCTGTGAGTTTTCAATATGATCGTTTAGAAAGTAATCCACGTTTTGCCACGATTTCACGCCCTAATACTGCTGCATTGTTGGTGCGGTTACGGGTTGATATGGAGGAGCGCGGCGGGATTATTGAAATCTTATTCCCTCATACCACCCTTGAGCCTATTCGCGATTTGCTGTTGCAAATGTTTATGGGCGAGAAGTTTGGTCAGGACACTGTCTGGGAGCGCCATTTTGGGCAGGAGATGCGCCATACGAATGTGGAAATTAATGCCGTATTAGATGAAAAGACTTTGCCGCTGGGCGAAGTGATGAATTTTCAAGTAGGTAATACTGTTTTACTCGATGTCAGCCCCAGAAGCCCTGTCCGGCTCAAATGTGGCGGAGTAGAACTTGCTACCGCAAAACTGGGTAAGATTGGTGAAAATATTGCTGTTTCGCTCCATAGCAGCATCAACGCAACCGCGAAGGATTTACAACAATGAGTGCTGTTTCTTTAATGTTATTGCTTGATGGGTTGATGATTGCACTGCTGTTTGTCACGGTGGTGTACTGCCTTAAACTTAATACCCGAATTCGGGTGTTGCAAGACAGCAAAGCCGATTTTGGTAAGCTGATAGAGCGTTTTGATATGACGACTCAGCGCGCACAACAAAGCATCGAAGACCTCCAGAATATCAGCAAAAAAGTGAATGAGCAGCTTTCTGGTCGTTTAGATAAAGCGAACTTTTTGGCAGATGATCTGGCGTTTATGATTGAAAAAGGCGGCAAGCTGGCAGATAAAATGGAAGGCCGAGTGACAGGTCGTTCGCCCATGCCACAGTCTTCTGCGTCTGTTAATACTCCTCAGCAACCAGCAGATCGCCGTCCGAATATGGGAGGGCCTGCCTTGCGCGAAAACAATAATACTCGCAATGATGCTCAAGAAGCCAGTGATCGCAAACGCGCCTCATTGGAGGCGATGCTGAACCGAAGCAATACTCGATCCGAGGATGGGGTAGAAGATTCACGTCGGCGTCCGGGAGCTTCAGCTCGCTTGCGTTCTAAGGCAGAACAAGAACTGTATGATGCGATGAAAGCGGGCGGTAATTCCTAATGCAATATCCTTCCTCTCCTTTTCGGATTCTGCCCATTACGATTGCGGCATGCTGTTTTATGATGGTGGTTAAAACCGCCGCATTGCTACAAGGCGAGGAGCAGTGGCAAGAAGTGCTTGCGCCTTCTGCGATTGCAGAAGACGCAAAACCAGCCGAAGAGAAAGCAGATAAAAAAGAGGAAGTAAAAGCAGAGAAAAAGAAATCGGATAATGCCGATAAAAAAGCAGATAAAATAGAAGTGGCGCCCAAGCCAGAGGAATTGGCTGAAAAATGCCAGTTTAATCAGATCGAAGTGGATCTGTTGCAAAGCCTCTCTGCCCGCCGCAAAGAAATTGAGAAATGGGCAGATGATGTTAAAATTCAGGCGAATGTGCTGAAAGCAACAGAGATGCAGATTGATCAGAAGATCGCACAAATGCAGAAGCTGCAAACAGATGTGCAGGAAATTCTCAAAAAATATGACGCGAAAGAGAAGGTTGAGCTTAAAAGCCTTGTCAAAATCTATGAAAATATGAAGCCTAAAGACGCGGCGCGCATCTTCGACGAGATGGAAATGAATATTTTGCTCGACCTTGTCGATATGATGTCAGAACGTAAAGCAGCGCCGATTTTAGCAGGGATGAATCCTCTAAAAGCAAAAAATCTGACGATTGAGTTGGCAGAAAAGCGTCAATTACGCCAAGAAGCGACCGCAGCGATAGATGCAGAGACGGGAAAAGGTGAGGCGGAGCCTGCGCCTCCACTCAATTAAGTAAATTTTAATTTCTTTGCGATACTTGTATTAATATGTTCAATTGTGTAGAATGAGCTTGGTTGATATGAAATCTTCCTTAGTTCAGTTTAACTGACACCAACACACTAAATACCAATTAGGGGTTACGACAAGATGTCTATACTTTCACTAGGCCAAATCGCGAACACTCAGCGCAGCGGATATCAGATTACTGATAAAGCTCGCACTGCGATTTCCGATATGAGCAATGCTGCAGATAAATCGGTTGATACGACGGAGCAGGACTCTGCCACTTCTGCCGCACAGCGCAGCCAAGCCAAAATTACCAGTTTCCGCGAAGCCGCGCAAAGCGCCGCGAAAGACATTGCACAAGTGGCGTTTGCTCTGCGTGCGACCGAAAAATTGGGAGGAGAGCTCAGCAATTTACAATCGCTGGTAAAAAAAGCACTCGAAAATCCACTGGACGCAAAAGCATTCGAAAAACTCAATAAAGCGATTAAATCAGGCCGCAGCGATCTGAATCAGGTTGCGGATAATAGCCAGATGACGCTGCCAAAAGCGGATAAAACAAAGGCAGATTCGCAAGCGATTCTTCCAAAAATTGATGCAGATGCCTTGTTGGGAAAAGAAGCGGAAATTACTTCTGAAGCAGATTTGCGCACTTTTCTGACGACGGTAGAAAATGCGGCCTCTCAAATTTCTGGCCTGAATAAAGAAGCCAGAAAATTGATGGATAGTTATGAAAGCAATGTGGTTCACTTTGAGATTTCATTGCAGAATCAGCTTGCTGCGGGTTCAACATTCCCTAAGGGCGATGAGCTTTCGATTCTTGATGCGATGTTTGGTAATGCTAGCCAAGCAACATCGGCGCAGGGCAATC
>JBILIE010000224.1:0-3034 GCA_044350115.1 Rickettsiales bacterium | reverse complement strand
CGCCTCCACCATCGCGAAAAAGCGGTTTTGAGCAAACGAGGTCAGCAGACCGAGCCAGCCCTGAGCCGCGCCCCATGTGAGAAACAGTATGTTTCGCAGCGGGGGCAAGCACTATGGGGGCGAATCAGCTTCGACAAGCGTAATAAAGGTGAAGTTTTTGCCCGGCATGATACCACCGACATCGGGTCATTTTTATAGTTGCAAACGATAATGAAGCAACTGTTGCTGCAAACGACAACACTGTCGTAGCTGCTCGTCTCGCTGCCTAACGGTCGCTTGATATAGCCTTGTAGTAACGCGGTTCTTGGAAAGGGTACCGGGCAACAGAAACCCTTTCTACTTTTTTATTGCTCCCGCACTTCGCTGCTGCTACGCGCAGTGAGCCTAAGCGCTCCGCGCACTAAAGTGCTCGGCCTGCTGGCCTCGATTCATTGTTTTGGAGGAAAGCCTCCCCCTAGCTCTCGCTCTCCCCCACGGCGTTCCGCCCCCTCGCACTTGCTCGGGGGGAGGTTTTATCTGCTTTTCCCTTGCTTAATTTCCAATGCATGCGGTTCAACGGTAATCGTGGCGAGTTCCTCTTTCCGTAATGCAAGGCTACTCCCACCCGCTTTCACGTAGAATGTGTCGCCAAAAGGCGCTTCTCGGATCAGTTGCAAAGAGGTGTTGGGCAACACGCCCATCGAGGTCAGCTTCGCTGCCAGCGCATTATCCGTAAAGCCGGTGATGGTGCCGCTCTGGCCTTTTTCAAGTTGCGTGGCGGGAGTTGAGTTTTCAGTCATTCCTACACTTTCACGTAATAAAGTTAATATTCTGCTAAGCTCTACTGGAAATTCACATACGGATGCACTATGTAACGCGCATGCTTAACACACTCGCCAAAAAACTATTTGGGTCGGCTAATGACCGCCTTGTCAAATCACTGCAAAAGACGGTGGATCGCATCAATGCGATTGAGCCTGAGATTGCGCGGCTTTCGGATGCTGAATTGCAGGGCAAAACCCAGTGGTTCCGCGAGCGCCTTACGGGCAAAGAAACGCTGGATGATTTATTGCCTGAAGCCTTCGCCGTGGTGCGCGAGGCCAGCAAACGCGTCCTCGGCATGCGCCATTTCGATGTGCAGTTGATCGGCGGCATGGTGCTGCATAAAGGCATGATCTCGGAGATGAAAACGGGCGAGGGTAAAACCCTGATGGCGACGCTGCCCGTCTATCTCAACGCACTCTCAGGCAAGGGCGTGCATGTGGTGACGGTGAATGATTATCTCGCCCAGCGCGACGCGGCGTGGATGGGCAAGCTCTATAGCTTCCTCGGCCTCAGCACAGGTGTGATTGTCCATGGCGTGGAAGATAGCGAGCGTCAGGCCGCCTATGCCTGCGACATCACCTATGGCACGAATAACGAATTTGGCTTTGATTATCTGCGCGATAATATGAAATATATGCGCGAATCAATGGTGCATCGTCCGTTTAATTACGCGATTGTGGACGAGGTGGATTCCATTTTGGTGGACGAAGCGCGCACCCCGCTGATTATCTCTGGCCCGACCGAGGATAATTCCGAACTTTACACCCAAATCGACAAACTCCTCCCCTCGCTGCAAACGGGCAGCCCAGAAGCGGCAGCAGCCTTTGTGGAAGCGCAATCCGCTACCCATCCTGATCTGATGAAAGCCTTGCTCCGCGCCACCAAACTGGCGGATCGCAAAACACAATTACAAGAGCTCAACGCCCTAAAATACAAATCCGCCCCCGAAGATGCGGCGATTGTGATGCAGTATCTCGACACGCTCTACGGCGATTACGAAATCGACGAAAAATCCAAAGCCGTCAGCCTCACCGAAAAAGGCGTGGCGGTGATGGAAGCGCTGTTGGTGAAAACCGGCATGCTGCAAGAAAACGAAAGCTTGTATGACATCAACCACGTCGCCGTAGTGCATCACGTCAACCAAGCCCTGCGCGCCCATAAATTATTTGCGCGGGATGTGGATTATATCGTTCACGAAAACAAGGTCGTGATCATCGACGAATTCACAGGACGGATGATGGAAGGCCGTCGTTTCTCCGAAGGGCTGCATCAAGCGTTGGAAGCCAAAGAGCGCGTAAAAATTCAAAACGAAAACCAAACGCTCGCCAGCATTACTTTCCAAAATTATTTCCGCATGTATCCCAAACTCGCAGGGATGACAGGCACGGCGATGACCGAAGCCACCGAGTTTATGGATATTTATAAGCTCGAAGTGGTGGAGATTCCCACCAACCTCCCCGTGTCGCGCATCGACGATCACGACGAAATCTATCGTACCTCGAAAGAGCGATACGACGCGGTGATTGAGCTAATTAAGGAATGTCACAAAAAAGGCCAGCCCGTTCTGGTTGGCACGGTGAGCATCGAGAAATCGGAATATCTCTCGGGCTTGCTCAAAAAACAAAAAGTGCCGCATCAGGTGCTCAACGCCCGCCACCACGAGCGCGAGGCATTTATTGTCGCCCAAGCAGGCCGCCTCGGTGCGGTGACCATCGCCACCAATATGGCAGGTCGCGGGACGGATATTGTGCTGGGCGGAAATGCCGAAATGATGGCGCTGGAACAAGGCGCTGAAGGCCAATTAGAAAAGCTGAAAGCCCAGTGCGCCGCTGAAAAAGAGAAAGTCATCGCCGCAGGCGGGTTGTACGTCGTCGGCACCGAGCGCCACGAATCGCGTCGTATTGACAACCAGTTGCGCGGTCGCTCAGGCCGTCAGGGTGATCCGGGTGCGTCGAAATTTTATCTCTCGCTCGAAGACGATCTGATGCGGATTTTCGGCAGCGAACGCATCGACGGCATGTTGCAGCGTTTGGGTCTGAAAGAAGGCGAAGCGATCTTCCATCCGTGGATGAACAAAGCGATCGAAAAAGCTCAGGGCAAGGTCGAATCGCGCAATTACGACATCCGCAAAAACCTGCTGAAATTCGACGATGTGATGAATGATCAGCGCAAGGTCGTCTTCGAACAACGCCTTGAAATGATGGACGAAACCGATCTCTCCGACGTCATC
>JBILIE010000223.1:0-3083 GCA_044350115.1 Rickettsiales bacterium | reverse complement strand
ATGCAAGTCCCCCGATCTGACGATCGATAAAAGGGTGAGGAAACCTCAACAAATCGACATGTACTTCAAAGAAGCAATGGGATTAAAAAAATTCGTGGCTGTCGCCGGGGAGGGATACGTAATGCGACCACACCCCTCCCGGGCGGCAGACTCCAAATGTGAATATACGTTAAAACCACCGTGTTTTGTGTGACAATTGTATTAAGATTACAGGCTGGCAATTTTTGAGAATTTGGCTATACTGCGCCGATGCACCCTCATCTTACCTCTAAAATTTCTGCGGCGGATATTCCTGTGTTTATGGTTCAGGCGGCGGGTTATCCTGCCTGGCTTAAAACCCAAAGCGCCGCCACCCGCGCATGGCTGAAAGCGCAGGATTACAGCGCCAAAGCAGGCAGTGTTTGCCAGATTCCTTCGGATAAAGGCGGGGTTTATGGGGTGGTTCTGGGCGTGGAGCCAAGCCATAACCTCTGGCATTTTGCGGCACTGGCCGAGGGGGTTGCGGGGGCGTTTACTTATTTTATCGACGACAAAAAATATCTGGAAGACGCCGCGCTTGGCTGGATGCTGGGCACATATCGCTTCACGCAATATAAAGCAGCACCTAAGGTTTATGGTAAATTGCGGGTGCCTGCGAAGTTTGATACGACGGCTTGTGAGGAGATGGCGAGCGCGATTTATCTCATCCGCGATCTCATCAACCGCCCGCCTAACGATCTCACCCCCTCCGCACTCGCCAAGGCAGCGCTCAAAGTGGCGAAGGATTGCGGTGCAAAAGCAGTGGAAATTGCGGGCGATGCGCTACTAAAGCAGAATTATCCCACTATCCATGCCGTGGGGCGCGCTTGTGTGGATGCGCCACGTCTGGTGGATATTCGCTGGAATGATAGCCAAAAGAAACTGCCGCTGGTGACGCTGGTGGGCAAAGGCGTGTGTTTTGATACGGGTGGTTTAAACATCAAAACCGGCAATGGCATGGGGTTGATGAAAAAAGATATGGGGGGGGCTGCTGCTGCGCTTGGCCTCGCACAGCTCATCATACAATCGAAGCTGAAATTACGTTTGCGCGTGTTGGTGCCAATTGTGGAAAACAGCATCAGCGGCAATGCCTTCCGCCCACAGGATGTAATTAAAACCCGCAAAGGTCTTACCGTAGAAATCGGCAATACCGATGCCGAAGGGCGTTTGATTTTGTGCGATGCGCTGACAGAAGCCGATAGCGAAAAACCAGATTTGCTGATTGATATGGCCACACTCACTGGCGCTTCACGCGTGGCGTTGGGACCCGATATCCCCTCGTTCTTCACGCCGTCAGACACATTGGCGCGGGACATCGAAAAAGCGGCAGCTGAGATGGCAGATCCCCTCTGGAGGTTGCCGCTCCATGCGCCTTACGAGGAATATCTTGCCAGTTCCGTCGCAGACATTAATAATGCGGGTGGCAGTAGCTATGCGGGTGCAATCACCGCAGCATTGTTCCTCAAACGTTTCGTAACCGAAACCAACAACTGGTTACATGTCGATATGATGGCGTGGAATATTTCTGCAAAAGCAGGACGTCCCGTCGGCGGCGAAGCACAAGGCATACG
This sequence comes from Rickettsiales bacterium, assembly GCA_044350115.1. Classification (GTDB taxonomy): domain Bacteria; phylum Pseudomonadota; class Alphaproteobacteria; order Rickettsiales; family JALZUV01; genus JBILIE01. The sequence goes on along the minus strand of JBILIE010000223.1, from coordinate 1,494 downwards.
TTCACTCTTTCATTATCTGAAGGTACATTATGGTTGATTCTATTCTCCCCGCTAACCAGACGATTGATTCGCTCAATTTATGGTGCAAAATTCTGTTGCGCGGCATGAAAGAGGTGAAGCTTGATCTTTCTACCCGTCAGACGGCGATTTTATTGTCTATTTATTTGGGCAAAGAAACGCAGAGCGTTAAAACACTCGCAGAAAACCTAGGCATCTCCAAAGCCGCCATTTGCCGCGCGCTGGATGTTTTATGCACCGAAGGTTTGGTCAAACGCAAACGTGACGATGCCGATAAGCGCCAAGTTGGGCTGGTAAAAACCATCAAAGGAATGTTGTTCCTTAGCGAGATGGCAGAGATTATCCGGAATGAAACCCACCCTCTCACCGCTGAAGCGGCATAAGTCATGCGCTTTTACGTCAAACACGCCACCACACAAGACGGCCCTTTTGACCTCGTGACGATGGTACGCAAAATTCGTAATAGTCAAATAGAGGCTGATTTTTTGGTTATTGAAGATGGTGATGAAAAACCCATCATCGCCTCTGAACACCCGCAACTAAAAACTTTTTTTCGTGAAATTGAGTTGCTGTCTGCCCATACGGAAAATGGCGACAAACACCCACCGCTCAGCTTTATCATTTATTTCAAAAAAGGGTGGAATTTTCTTACCACACACCAATTTGCCGCTATTTACAGCGCGGGGACGCTTTGTATTTGTTTGTTATTGGCATTTCTTTTCAATCTGATTTTGCCAAGTTTTATGGCGAGCTTAAACTGGTTGCTTATCTGGATTATGGTGCAGCTTTTATTAAGCGCATTACTGGTAATGTTTTTGCGTATTCATCGCGGGCAGTCTTACGACCCACACACGCTTTTCTCCATTCTGTCACATTATAAGGTTCCACTATTGTTTTGTGCTTCGATCACGGGGGTGTTTACAGGGCTGGGGCTGGGGCTTTTGGTGATACCAGGCTTGGCGCTAATGGGACTTTATTGCTTCGCGCCTCTGTTAATTATCGACCAAAACTTCGATTTTTGGGATGCGATGGAAACCAGCCGAAAAACGGTTTTGGCGCATGGTCGCCCTCTTTTTGAGATTGTGTTTGGCTTTGCATTGTTAAACTTCTTAGCGGGAATATGCTTTGTATTGCCTTTGGCACTCACTTTGCCGCTCACCTATGGTGCATTAGCCGAACTTTATGACGAGCTGAAATTTAACTAAATCATGCAGGAGCTGTGGACAACATTTGCAACCACAAGATTCTAATTATTATCTAGTCAAAAATACGCTTTGCAACTTATTTTTTACAGTCATCTAGACGTTATTTTACTGGCACAAAGCTTAACTTTTCGTTAAGGTGCATTCCTCCGCCATAGAGTGGAAAATTATCAATAATAAAGCAAGTAGGAGAATCTAATGTTTCGACGCAAGGAAGACGATATTGCACAGGATTTGCTGGGAGGCACTGAGCACGAATCTACCACCACCGCTA
>JBILIE010000189.1:0-3647 GCA_044350115.1 Rickettsiales bacterium | reverse complement strand
CCATTCAAGAAGCGACAGAAGAGATATACAAAGACAAACCCGTTGCAATAGGCGAGAAGAGCGAAGCATTACTGAAGCAGCGTGAAACAGCGAACGAGAATAACATCGCTATTTAATGCTTAATGCACCTCGAAATACTTGGCCTATCATGCAGAATCTGTTAGATTGCCTCAACTTTATTTATGACCTTGGCTTTTCATAACCCTCATTCGCATCTATTGCACCAACCCAAAACCATTTCGGTGATGGGCTCCACTGGGTCGATCGGCACGCATACGATTGCGCTGATTCAGGCGAATCCGCAGCGTTATCAGGCGGTAGTGCTGACCGCGCAAAACAATGTACAAAAACTGATAGAACAAGCACTGGAAATGCGCCCTCAGCTTGTGGTGATTGGTAATCCTGATAAGTTCTTAGAACTGAAACAAGGCCTCGCAGGGACAGGCATTGAAACCGCTGCGGGTGAGCAAGCCGTCATTGACGCAGCGGATTTCCCCAGCGATGTGGTGGTGGAAGGGATTGTCGGCGCGGCAGGGCTTGCTTCCACTTTGCGCGCTATCAAGCGTGGTGCAACCGTGGCGCTGGCAAATAAAGAGAGCCTCGTTTGCGCGGGCGAACTCATCCGCAACGAAATGCGTAAATCCAGCGCAACCTTGCTACCTGTCGATTCTGAGCATAACGCCATTTTTCAGATTTTTGATTTTGAACATCCTGAACTGGTAGAAAAACTGATTCTAACTGCCAGCGGCGGCCCGTTCCGTCAATTTACGCCCGAACAAATGGCGCATATCACGCCCGAAATGGCAGTGAAGCACCCTAATTGGAGTATGGGCGCGAAAATCTCTGTCGATTCCGCAACGATGATGAATAAAGGGCTGGAGATGATCGAAGCATATCATCTTTTTCCTGTGAAAGCCTCGCAGATTGAGGTGTTAGTGCATCCCGAATCCGTTGTGCATAGCATGGTGGAATACCGTGATGGATCGGTGCTGGCACAAATGGGCGTTTCTGACATGACACTCCCGATTGCCTATGCATTGGCTTGGCCACTACGTATCAAAACCGAAACGCCGCGCCTTAATCTTGCACAAATTGGCAGCCTGCATTTTAAAGCACCCGACGAAAACCGCTTCCCTGCCCTACGTCTCGCCCGTGCTGCGCTGGAAGCAGGCAATGCCGCGCAAATCACCTTCAACGCCGCCAATGAAGTGGCGGTGGATGCCTTTTTGAATCACCGTATTTCATTCCTGAAAATTGCGGAATTGGTAGAAGAAACACTCAGCAAAGCCTCTGCTCAAACGCATTCTACAGCCACACTCACAGATATTTTAACGGTAGATGGCTGGGCGCGCCGCCATACTCAAGAACTCATTAAGTAGCTTTATGATAGAACATATCACTCACCTTATTCACACATTGCTCTCATTCCTCGCTGTCATCAGTATTGTGGTGTTTGTGCATGAATTTGGTCATTATATTATTGCGCGACTCTGCGGAGTAAAAGTGGATGTTTTCTCCATCGGCTTTGGCAAAGAACTGTTTGGCTGGAACAGTAAATCGGGCACGCGCTGGAAACTTTGCCTATTGCCCTTTGGCGGCTATGTAAAAATGTTTGGCGACGAAACCGCCGCCAGCACCCCCAATTTCGACAAAATCGACAGCATGAGCGAGGCTGACCGCAGCATCAGCTTTTACCACAAAGCCCTATGGCAGAAAGCGTTGATTGTCTTTGGTGGCCCTTTGTTTAATTTTATTCTCACCATCAGCATTTTTACGGCGCTGATTTTTAACTATGGCGTGGTTTCATCTGAACCCATCGTGGGCAAAATTTTAGAGCAATCTGCTGCCGAAGAAGCGGGCTTTAAAATAGGTGACCGCATTATGCAGGTGGGTGCAGCAAAAATTGACAGCTTTCAGGATATCCCCATCGCCATCGCCACCAATCTGGGCGAGCCTCTCGCCATTGAGATTCTACGCGACGGAAAAACGATGAGCCTCTCTGTTACTCCCAAAATCACCGAAATCGACGATTCTTTGGGCAATAAGGTAAAATATCCCCGTATCGGCATTGGCAGCGAACAACTCAGCGTGAAAGAATTGGGCATCGGCGGCGCATTTTATCATGCCTCCCTGCGCACTTATCAAATTTGCGAAGCGACCATCAGAGTGCTCGGGCAGCTCATCACTGGCCAGCGCGATGCCACACAGCTTAAAGGCCCCATCGGCATCGCCCAAATGTCGGGACAAGCCACTGAAAGCGGTTCTGGCACCTTTATTTGGTTTATCGCCATGATTTCCGCTAATTTGGGGTTGGTGAATTTACTACCCATCCCGCTGCTCGATGGTGGGCATCTAATGTATTACGGCTTTGAAGCCGCCCGTGGCCGCCCATTGGCCAAAAAAGTGCAGGAATTCGGCTTTAAAATCGGCTTTGCGGTACTGGGCACGCTCATGGCTTTTACCGTTCTCAATGATATTGTTGGGCTATTTTAGAGGGTTGCCGTAGGGCGTTTTTACTTGATTTTATGGGTGGATTGGGTCAACTGTTCGCATCGATAAAATTGTGAAAGCCTTATGAAAAAATTGTTTGTTTTCTTTACCCTTGTTTCTCTTAGCTGCGTTTCTGTCGCGCAGGCCGCTTCTGACCAAGTGCTCAAAAAAGTGACCATCGAAGGCAATCAGCGGATTGAAAATCAAACCATTCTTTCCTATGTCGCTTTGCGTTCTGGCCTGCCTTTCACTCGCTACGACCTTGATCGTGCCATGAAAGCTTTGTTCGCGACTGGGTTTTTCTCGGATGTGGAAATCACGCCAGAAGATGGCGACGCTGCAACGACCAATTTAACTGTCAAAGTCACCGAAAACCCCATCATCAATCAAATCGCGTTTGAAGGCAATAAACGCCTCGACGACGAAGCGTTACAGAAAGAAATCAACCTGCGCAGCCGCGCCGTATTCAGCCGCACCAAAGTGCAAAATGATGCACAGCGTTTGGTGCAGGTGTATCGTCGTAATGGACGCTATTCCGCCAGCGTGGATCCGCAAGTGATTACGCTGGATAATAACCGTGTGAATCTGGTGTTTTCGATTAAAGAAGGCCCCGAAACCATGGTGCAGAAAATCACTTTTGTGGGCAATAAAGTCTTCCGCGATCAAACCCTTAGAAATGTTGTTAAAACAGAAGAAGCAACGTGGTGGAACCCCTTCAGCAGCAATGAAAAATACGATCCCGACCGCCTGCAATATGACCAAGAATTACTGCGTCGTTTTTATGTTTCGCAAGGCTATGCTGATTTTCAGGTGAAATCAGCCATTGCCGAACTCGCCCCCAGTGGTGACGGTTTTTATCTCACCCTTACTGTGGACGAAGGCGAGCGTTATCAATTTGGTGAGATTAAAACAGAAACCGCATTGAGCGATAAAGGGGTGGAGCTTGACTCTGTCCTCACAACCAAAAAAGACACCACTTATAATGCAGATGAAGTGGAAAACAGCATCGAAGCCATTGTCACTAAATTAGGGGATGAAGGATTTGCGTTTGTGGATGTTAGCCCAGAATTTGATCGCGACGAGAAAAAACGCAAAATTGCGGTGGATTATAAAGTGAACCCCGGCCCCAAAGTATATGTGGAGCGCATCAATATCAA
>JBILIE010000119.1:0-5718 GCA_044350115.1 Rickettsiales bacterium | reverse complement strand
CGGCAACTCTCGTACGTTAGACGAAGTGATTCGCCGCGAATTCCGCTTTGCAGAGGGCGATCCCTACAATACTTCTAAACTCGCCCGCACCGAGCAACGCCTTAATAATCTGGGCTTCTTCGAAAAAGTAGCGGTGACGCAAAAACGCGGAAGCGCACCTGACCAAACCGTGGTAGATGTGGATGTGCAGGAACAATCCACAGGCGAAATCTCGGTCGGCGCAGGATTCTCCACCGTTGACGGACCCTTGGCTGATTTTGGGATTACAGAGCGCAACTTGCTGGGTAAAGGACAGGAACTTCGCTTTAAAACCTTGCTTGCTTCGCGTCGTCAGCAATATGATATTGGCTTTACGGAGCCTTACTTCCTCGATCGCGAACTGGCAGCAGGGTTTGATCTTTTCAAAACGCTGCAAGATTTCTCGCGGGAGAGTGCATTTGACCGTGAGAGCACTGGTGGCGCGCTGCGTTTAGGCTATGCACTCAACGAAAATCTCAACCACGATATGTATTATCGGTTCGAGAACATTAACATTACCAATGTGAATGATCAGGCTTCGCGCTTCATTAAAGATCAGGCGGGCACCAATGTCTCCTCGCTCGTCGGTCAGGCACTCACTTGGGATAAGCGTAATAACCGCTTTGAACCTACGGATGGCTGGTATGTGCGTTTAAGTCAGGAATTTGCAGGTGTTGGCGGGGATAGCCGCTTTGCACGGCATGAAATCAAGGCAGTAGATTACTTCCCCATTGCGCCGCAATGGACATTCCAGCTTGCGGCAACTGGCGGTAATATTGCAGGGATTGGCCGCGATGTTCGTATTAACGAGCGCTTCTTTATCGGTGGTCGCCAATTACGCGGCTTTGAAGTGGGCGGTATTGGTCCACGCGACCGTAACACTCGCGATGCACTCGGCGGCAACCTCTATTATACTGGCTCTGCCGAACTCCAATTCCCCCTCGGCCTGCCAGATGATCTCGGCTTCAGCGGCGCCGTCTTTACTGATGTTGGTAGCTTGTGGAGCTTAGACGTGAACGATCCTGGCATCGTTGAAAGCAACACACCTCGCGTTACTAGCGGTGTGGGGATTGCGTGGAAATCGCCTTTTGGTCCGATTCGGCTTGACTTTGCCAAGCCTATCGTCAAACAGGATGAAGACGTAGCGCAGTTCTTTAATATTAATTTTGGAACACGCTTCTAATAAAAATAATCATTCTATCCAATGGAGTCTTTCATGAATTTCGCCCGTCTTATTTTTGCAGCAGCGATCTGCACCCTTCCCTTCAGTGCCCAAGCTGGTGGTCTTGCGGTTCTCAACATTCAGGAAATTATGCGCGAATCTTCTGCCGCTAAATCGGTTAAAACGACGCTAGAGGCACAACAAAAATCTTTCCAAAGCGAAATGGCAACCAAAGAGCAGTCCCTGCAAGCGAAAGAGAAAGAACTCGCGCAACAAAAATCAGTCCTCTCGCCAGAAGAATTTGAAAAGCGTGTGAAAGATTTCCGCACGCAAGCCAGTGCGGCTCAACGCGACGTACAAACCAAAAAATCCAAGCTCGATAAAGCCTTTGCTGATGCACTTGGTGAAATCCAAAAATCAGTCGTAGATATTGTGACGGAACAAGCAAAAGCGAAAGAACTCGAAGCCGTATTCCCCACGTCACAACTGCTCTATGCCGCACCCGCGCTGGACATTACAGCGAGCGTATTGACTGAACTCAACAAACGTCTTCCACGCGTACAAGTGAAATTCTAAACCGTGGTAGATTCACGCTTCTTTGCTAATCATGGCCCGTTCACTCTCGCACAAATTGTCGAGTGGACGGGTTGTGCTTTAGCGCAGAATCAAACCGCTCTCTCGCTTGCCGATGTTGCACCGTTAGATCGCGCTACTGCCGCGCATATCAGCTTTTTTGATAACCCTAAATATATCGAGCAATTCTCGCATTCTCAGGCGGGTGCCTGTTTTGTCAAAAGCAAATATGCCGAGCAAGCCCCCGCTTCGATGACATTATTGTTGACAGAAGATCCGTATCGTTGCTACGCCCTCGTCGCCCAACATTTTTATCCCCGCAAAACCCCTGTGGCGAAAATCGCATCCAGTGCCACCATTGCACCCAGCGCAAAAATCGGCGCAAATTGCTGCATTGAAGCAGGCGTGGTGATTGGAGAAAATGTGGAAATCGGGGAAGACAGCATCATCAGTGCCAATAGCGTGATTGAAAGCGGCGTTACCATCGGCACTCACTGCCAGATTGGTGCCTGCACCACCATCAGCCACACCATCATTGGCAACCATGTCATCATCCATCGCGGCGTGAATATCGGGCAGGACGGCTTCGGTTTTGCACTTGGCCGCGCAGGGCATGTGAAAGTGCCGCAACTTGGTCGCGTGATAATTGAAGACGATGTAGAAATCGGCTCTGGCACTTGTATTGATCGCGGCACTGGCCCTGATACGGTCATCGGCGCAGGCACTAAAATTGATAACCTCGTGCAGATTGGGCATAATGTGCACATTGGTCGTGGCTGCGTGATCGTATCGCAGGTTGGAATTGCTGGCAGCACTAAACTCGGCGACGGTGTGGTACTGGGTGGACAAGTCGGCCTCGCAGGGCATCTCAAAATCGGCAGCGGCGCGAAAGTCGCCGCCCAAAGCGGCGTGATGGAAGACATCCCTGCGGGTACCGCCGTTGGCGGCTCTCCCTCCGTCCACATCAAAGACTGGCATCGCCAGACACTGGCGCTCGCCAAACTGGCGAAGACGAAGGGTTAGATTTTTCTGCAAAAGCGTCACTAAACTGTAACACTTAAGCGCTATACTCAGAACATATCCAAACGATAGAGTGCGTATGACCAGTTTACGAGAATATGAAAAAATGAGTGCTGATCAGCTTCTTGAGCAGCAGAAGGTTTTGCGTGAAAATATTAAGAGCGGTAAAACCAGTTTCTCAAGTAAAGCTGCAACCGTTCTCAAATCAGTTCTCTTCCTAGGGTTAGCTACAGCAGTTACTTTTGCTGGTAAGGCTGTCTATAAAGGTGTTAAAAATGACGCTACAGACCCCAGAGGCGTGGTAGATGGTACGAGTAGAAAAATGTTCGCCCAAAGCGCAATGGTGGGTATAGGAGCAATGATTCCTTATGCTTGGCTAGATCACAAAAAAGCAGTCGATAGAACAGGACGCAGTTATGGCGAAGAACTTACCCATGTTGAGCGTCTCCTTAAAGAAAAAACGGAAGCATTGAGAAATGCTCTTGGTTTCACAGGCAAGGAAGGCCAACGCAAAGCCGAAGCCCCCACCACAGAACACTCCAAATAACTCCAGCGTTTACATCTTCTCATTTTCCACTAAGTTGTCTTTCCTGAATTTATAAGGAAAGGAGTCGTTATGACGGCTGAAATCAATATCCTGCGGATTATGCAGATGATTCCGCATAGGTATCCGTTTTTGTTGATCGACAAAGTACGCGATATCGTGGCGGGTGAAAGCGCGGTGGGCATTAAGAATGTGACCATCAACGAACCCTTTTTTGTGGGGCATTTTCCTTCTGCTCCGGTGATGCCGGGGGTGCTGATTATTGAGGCAATGGCGCAGACTTGCGCGGTGCTCGTCGTAAACACTATGGGTGCTGATGCCGAGGGCAAACTGGTGTATTTCATGTCGATCGATTCGGCTAAATTCCGTAAACCTGTTGGCCCCGGAGATCAGCTGCATATTCATGTGAGCAAAATTCAGGCACGCCGCAATGTATGGAAGTTCCAATGCGAGGCATTGGTAGATGGCAATAAATGTGCAGAAGCCAATATCTGCGCGATGATTATGGACGAATAGCATTATGGCAAATACCATCCACCCCACCGCGATCGTCGCAAAAGGCGCTCATTTAGGCGATAATGTTCATATCGGCCCATATTGCGTTGTTGGCCAGAATGTGGCGCTCTGGGACGATGTCGAGCTAACATCGCATGTAGTGGTAGAAGGCAATACCACTATCGGTAAAGGCACTAAGATTTATCCTTTTGTGTCACTGGGAACGACACCGCAGGATCTCAAATTTAGAGGTGAACCCTCGCGTTTGGAGATTGGTGAACATAACGTGATCCGCGAATATACGACCATGAATCCCGGGACAGCAGGCGGCGGAATGGTGACCAAAGTGGGCGACCATTGCTTGTTTATGATGAGTACGCATGTGGCGCATGATTGCCATGTGGGCAACCATGTGATTCTGGCGAATAACGCGACACTCGCGGGGCATGTGCATGTCGGCGATAATGTGGTGATTGGTGGGCTGGCGGCAGTGCATCAATTTGTGCGCATCGGCGCCCATGCAATGATTGGCGGGCTTTCTGGTGTGGAACATGATGTGATCCCTTATGGTTCAGTGATGGGCGAACGTGCAAATCTGGCGGGGTTGAATCTAGTAGGACTCAAACGCCGCAACTTTAGCCGTGAGACTATCCACGCGCTGCGCCATGCGTATAAAATCCTGTTTGAGGAAAGCAACGGCGTGTTAGAACAGCGCATCGCCGCTGCGCGCGCTGAATTTAGCGAACAACCCGAAGTGCTTGAGATCCTGAACTTTATTGATGCAGAAAGCTCTCGCTCGCTCTGCGTTCCGCGTCATGGCTAGTGCCAAAATTGGCTTGATTGCAGGCAAAGGCGACCTCCCCGCCCTTGTCATTCAGGCCGCGCAAGAACAAGGGCGCGAGATCTTCGTACTCGCGATTAAAGACAATACCGATCCCCTCATATTGTCACCCACCGAGCAAGGCGAGGCGGCGAGAGCCGAGGGAGAGAGCAAAGCTCGGGGGAATATCCCCCCTCACTATAAGTGGATTGAGATGGCGGATATCGTCACCACGCTGGATATTTTTCGTGCCGAAGGCGTAACGGAAATCGTGATGGCTGGCGGCATTAAACGCCCACCGCTCAAAGCATTTAAACCCTCGCCTTTCACCACCAAACTCATTACCCGCATTGGCCGATCTTTCTTCGGAGGGGACGATACATTGCTCAAAACGATTGTGCATATTTTTGAGGAAGAAGGATTCAAAATTATTGCCGCCAATGATTTGCTGACTGATTTAGTCGCGCCTTCTGGCGTGCTCACCACCACCGCCCCTGATGCCACCGCAGAAACCGACATTGCTTACGGCTTTCAGCAAATGAAAGAATTTGGCAAGCTCGACCTAGGGCAAGCACTCATTGTATTCAATGGTGAAGTGCTTGGCAAAGAAGATGCCAGCGGAACCGATGCACTGATTACACTTTGCAGCCAAATAGCACACCCAACCGAGCAAGGCGAGGCACGAAGCGCGGGGGAGAGGCGAGAGCCACGGGAGGCGAAGCCCCCAACTTATAAAGGCCTGCTCATCAAAGCCCGCAAAATGGGGCAGGAAGAACGGGTGGACATGCCTTCTATCGGCGTGGAAACGATTCGCAACCTCCATGCACATGGCTTTGCAGGGGTGGCCGTTGAAGCTGGCGGCGCGCTCATCATCCGCAAAGCGGAAACCCTTGCGCTGGCGAATGAATTAGGGCTATTTGTGGTGGGGTACCAACCATGAGCCTTTTACCTGAACCCGCACCGCTGATTTTTCTGATTGCTGGCGAACCTTCGGGTGATTTGCTGGGGGCACGGCTGATGGCAGCACTCAAGGCAAAAACGAATGGTAGAGTGCGCTTTGCTGGTATCGGCGGTCCACGGATGGAA